>DASWNX010000013.1 GCA_036399055.1 Jatrophihabitans sp. | reverse complement strand
CAGGTTGCCCACGTGTTACTCACCCGTTCGCCGCTCCGTCATCCTCCCGAAGGAGGAGCGTCGCTCGACTTGCATGTGTTAAGCACGCCGCCAGCGTTCGTCCTGAGCCAGAATCAAACTCTCCGTGAATGTTTTATGACTTCGCCGCTTTAGCGGCATTGTCGACACAGAAAAGCTACCGAAGTAGCCATTTGATAGCTGACCAATCCGAGCTAGCTTGCTCGTAATCAATCAAAGAAATTCGTACATGGCCACCAACCGAAGCGGGTGAACACGGACGAGGTAATGCTTTTTATGGCACTAACTTTCGGCACACTGTTGAGTTCTCAAGGAGCGGACGCACACCTTCGGGAACCTTTCGGCTCTGTCCGGGGCAACCTATGTAACGTTAGACGGTCCGTTTCGCAGTGTCAAACCGACCTGCTCGTCCCGCGCCCAACCAGTCTAGCCTTCGATCCGAGGATCTGCTACCTGGCGGCCTGCCCGGCCGGCCCCCGCTTTCGGGCTCCGTTCGCCGTGCAGAAGGAACATTAGCTCACGGGTAAACGCTGGTCAAATCCCGGGTGTCAGGGGCTTGAAACCCCCATATGTTCGGCTCTGCAAGCCCCTGACCCGCCCTTGATTCAGTGCGACTCGGGAGTGACCCGGACCACTTTTCGCTTGCCGACAGCGAGCAGCCGGCCGGCCAACGTGTCCGCCGGGAGCTCGTAGCCGCCGCGCGCCACCGGGAGGCCGTCGATTTTGACCGCGCCGGCGTCGATGAGCCGTCGCGCGGCCGAGGTGCTGTCGGCCAAGCCCGCGGCGGCCAGCAGGGCAGGCAGGTGCACCGTGTCCTCCAGGCGGGTGGTGAAAGCCGGCGCGTCGGTGGGCAGCTGATGGTCGCGGAAGATCGAATTGAAGCGCTCCTCGGCGTCGTCAGCGGCCTGCGCGCCGTGGTAGAGCGTGACTATCTCGCGTGCCACCCGGCGCTTGGCCTGATTGGCCCGCGACCCTCCGGCGGCGACCTCGGCGGCGACGCCGCGCACCTCGGACGGGTGCAGCGCGGTGCACAGGCTCGCGTACAGCTCCACGACCGGGTCCGGGATGCGCATCAACTTGCCGAACTGCTCGGTAGCCGGCTCGGCGATCGCCACGAAGTTGTTGAGGGACTTGCCCATCTTCTCCACGCCGTCGATCCCCACCAGCAGCGGCAGCGTGAGCACTGCCTGCGGCGGCTGGCCCGCCGCCTTCTGCAGCACCCTGCCCACCAAGTTGTTGAAGGTCTGATCGGTGCCGCCGAGTTCGACGTCGGCACGGACCTCTACCGAGTCGATCCCCTGCAGCAACGGGTAGAAGAACTCCGACAGCGTGATCGGGGTGTTGGCGGCGAACCGTTTGGCGAAGTCGTCGCGCTCGAGCAACTGCGCCACGGTCAGCTGACGGGTGTACTCCAGCAGTCCCGTCAGGCTCATCGAGCCCAGCCAGTCGGCGTTGTCGCAGACTTCGGTGCGATCGGGATCCAGGATCTTCATCAGCTGGTCGAAGTAGCTCTGGGAGTTGGCGATCACCTGTGCGGCGCTCTGCGCCGACCGGGTCGCGGTCTTGCCGGACGGATCGCCGACCTGGCCGGTGAAGCCGCCGACCACCAGCACGGCCACATGCCCGAGATCCTGGAACTGACGCAGCTTGCGCAGCACCACCGCGTGGCCCAGGGTGAGGTCGCTTCCGCTGGGGTCGATGCCCAGCTTCACCCGCAACGGCCGGTGCTCCCTACTGGCTGCCAGTAGGCGCTCCGCCAAGCCGGTCGCGGGCAGGATCTGCGCGGCGCCGGCAGCGAGCACCTCATGGGCCGCGCTCAACTCGGGCGGCAGCGAGCCGATCAGCGACTCTTCGGGTTCGATGCTCACAATGGTTCAGTCTGCCGGGTGCCGGTAATCCTTTTCTTACCGCCCGGGCGGTAAGACGACACGCTGGGCTGGTCGGGCAGCCAGAACCGCCAAGGGTGCTCGGCGGCGGCCGCGACCCCGACCCGTGGGCCGCTGAGGTAGTCAGCCGGCGGCCCGAGCGCGGTGAGCTGGACGGGCGAGCGGGGATCGAGCAGATCCAATCCCGTGCACTCGCCGGTCAACCCGAGCGCGCGGGCCAGCCGAGCCGGCCCGCTGGCCAGCTTCACCGCGCTGAGCCGGGTCGTGGTGCGAGCCTGTGCGACCGATTCGCCGTCAAGGATCTCCGCTGCCCGGAACAACACGGCTGCGGCGGCGCCAGGCCGCCCACAGGTCACGTTGGCGCACCAGTGCATGCCGTAGACGAAGTAGCAGTACAACCGGCCGGCCTCGCCGAACATCACCGCGTTGCGCTTGGTCGGGCCTCGAAAAGCGTGCGAGGCGGGATCGAGGGCGCCCTCGTAGGCTTCGACCTCGGTGACCCGGACCAGCACCTCAGCGCCCTCGAGCCTGCTGAGCAGCGTCGCGCCCAGCAACGTCGGCGCCACCTGCAGCGCTGGCCCGGCCAGCAGTTCGCGATCGATGCCCACGTCCGACAGTGTGCCAACCGGCGCTATCGGGCCCACTCCTGGTGGCCGGCCAGCACCTCGCGCAGCCGGCCGAGCTGCTCGGCGACCCGGTCCGGCGCGGTGCCGCCGTGAGCCGAGCGGCTGCTCAGCGATCCGGCGACGCTCAAGACCGAGCGGACCTGCGGGGTGAGATGCTCCGAGATCGCGGCGAAGTCCTCATCCGACAGGTCGGCCAACTCCACGCCCCGGGACTCGCACACCCGGACGCACTCCCCCGCCAACTCGTGAGCCACCCGGAAGGCGACCCCCTGCCTGACCAGCCACTCAGCCACGTCGGTGGCCAGCGAGAAGCCCTGGGGCGCCAGGGACTCCAGCCGCTGGGTGTCGAAGACCAGCGTGGCGATCATGCCGGTGAGCGCCGGCAGCAACAGCGAGAGGTTGTCTATCGAGTCGAAGGCCGGCTCCTTGTCCTCTTGCAGGTCGCGGTTGTAGGCCAGCGGCAGGCCCTTCAAGGTCGCCAGCAGGCCGGTCAGATTGCCGATCAGCCGGCCGGCCTTGCCCCGGGTCAACTCCGCCACGTCCGGATTCTTCTTCTGCGGCATGATCGACGAGCCCGTGGAGTAAGCGTCGTCCAGCGTCACGAACGAGAACTCCTTCGTGGCCCACAGGATGACCTCCTCGGCCAGTCGGGACAGGTCCACCGCCAGCATCGCGGTGATGAAGCAGAACTCGGCCACCACGTCGCGGGCCGAGGTGGCGTCGACGGAGTTCTCCGCCGCCGAGTCGAAGCCGAGCTCGGCCGCCACCGACTGAGGGTCCAGGCCCAACGACGAGCCGGCCAGCGCGCCGGAGCCGTACGGGCTGACCGCGGCCCGGCAGTCCCAGTCCCGCAACCGGTCCACGTCGCGCAGCAGCGCCCAGCAATGCGCCAGCAGGTGATGGGACAGCAGGATCGGCTGGGCATGCTGCAGGTGGGTGCGCCCGGGCATCGCCACCCCCAGGTGCCGCTGCGCCTGCCCGGCCAGCGCGCCCACCAGCTCGCACACCCGGCCTGCCAACATCCGCGCCTGCTCGCGCAGGTACATCCGGATCAGGGTGGCGATCTGGTCGTTGCGCGAGCGTCCGGCCCGCAACCGGCCACCCAGGTCTGACCCGGCCCGCTCCAGCAGTCCGCGCTCCAGGGCGCTGTGCACGTCCTCGTCGCCAGGGCCGGGGGCGAACGCGCCGGTCCGGACGTCGGCGGCCAGTGACTCCAGGGCCGCGAGCATGCCGGCCAGCTCGTCGGAGCTCAGCAGTCCGGCACGGTGCAGGACCCGGGCGTGCGCTCGGGAACCGGCGATGTCATGACCGGCCAGCCGCCAGTCGAAGTGAGTCGAGACCGACAGCGCCGCCAGCGCATCGGCGGGACCCCCGGCGAATCGACCGCCCCACAACTGCCCGCCGTGACGGTCCCCGACGGGCGGTCCGGCGTCGCTCACTTGCCCAGTCGCTGCTGCCGCCGCGCCGCGATCCGGCTGGGTAGGCCCCAGAGCTGGACAAAGCCTTTGGCCAGGGTCTGGTCGAAGGTGTCGCCGGTGTCGTAGGTGGCCAGATTGAAGTCGTACAGCGAGCCCGCCCCGCGCCGCCCGGTCGGCACCGCCCGGCCACCGTGCAGCCGCAACCGGATGTCACCGGTGACGTACTGCTGGGAGGCCTCGACGAACTCGTCCAGTGCCTGCCGCAGCGGCGAGAACCACAGCCCGTCGTACACCAGCTCCGTCCAGCGCTGCTCCACCGAGAACTTGAACCGCCGCAGATCCCGCTCGACCGTCAGATCCTCCAGCTCCTGATGAGCCGTGATCAGGGCGATGGCGCCCGGAGCCTCGTACACCTCGCGACTCTTGATGCCGACGAGGCGGTCCTCGACCATGTCCAGCCGGCCCACGCCCTGAGCGCCGGCCCGCTTGTTCAACTCCAGGATCGCCTCCAGCACGGTGACCGACCGGCCGTCGACCGCGGTGGGAACGCCGTTCTCGAAACTGATCAGCACCTCATCCGGCTCCCGGCTCAGAGCCGGGTCGGCGGTGTAGGAGTAGACGTCCTCGATCGGCGCCTGCCACGGATCCTCCAGGAAACCGGTCTCCACGGCGCGTCCCCAGAAGTTCTGGTCGACCGAGTACGGCGAGCGCTTGGACTGGTCGATCGGCAATCCCCGGTCCTCGGCGAACTGGATCGCCTTGTCCCGGGTCATGCCGCTGTCGCGGACCGGCGCGATCACCTTCAGATCAGGGGCGATCGCGCCGATGCCGACCTCGAACCGGACCTGGTCATTGCCCTTGCCGGTGCAACCGTGGGCGACGGTGTCCGCGCCGTACTGGTTGGCAGCCAGCGCCAGGTGCTTGGCGATCACCGGCCGTGACAGCGCCGAAACCAACGGATAACGCTCCAGGTACAGGGCGTTGGCCCGCAGCGCCGGCAGGCAGTACTCCTCGGCGAACTCGGTCTTGAGATCGAGCACCACCGACTCCACGGCGCCGCAATCGAGCGCCCGCTGGCGGATGTCCTCCATGTCCTCGCCGCCCTGACCGACATCGGCGGCCACGCAGATCACCTCGGCGCCGGTTTCGGCGGCGATCCAGCCGATGGCCACCGAGGTGTCCAGACCGCCGGAATAGGCGAGCACTACCCGCTTGGTCATTCGATGTCTCCCTTGTGGTTAAGCGTTAATTGGAATTAGAAAGTTCGAGCAGCTGCGCGGCCAACGCCGGTCCGCCGAGAGGGTCCCGGCTGACCACCAGGATCGTGTCGTCGCCGGCGATGGTGCCCAGCACGGCGGGCAGGCCGGCCCGGTCCAGCGCGCTGGCGAGGAAGTTCGAAGCGCCCGGCGGCGTGCGCAGCACCACCATGTTGGCACTGGCCTCTGCCGAGACCAACAGCTCACCGAGCAACCGCGCCAATCGCTGCGGCGGCGCGTCATGCGCCTGGCGAGCCGCCAGCGGCGCGCCGTCCTGCGGCACCACGTACACCGGTTGGCCACCGTCAGGGGTGCGAAGCTTCACTGCCCCGAGCTCGTCGAGGTCCCGGCTCAGAGTCGCCTGAGTGACCGGCACGCCGTCTGCGGCGAGCAGTGCGGCGAGCTCACTCTGCGAGCGAACCGGCCGCTCCGACAACAGTCTCAGGATCCGCGCATGCCGCACCGCCCGGCTGGGCAGGTCATGCTGGTGCCCGGTAGCCGCCACCCGCTCCCGTCGTGCGGTGCGCGCCATCAGGACTTTTCCAACAGCCAGGTGAGCAGAGCCTTCTGGGTGTGCAACCGGTTCTCCGCCTCGTCCCACACCACGCTCCGCGGTCCGTCGATGACCTCGGCCGTGATCTCCTTGCCTCGGTAGGCAGGCAGGCAGTGCAGCACGATCGCGCCGGTCGCGGCATGGTCAAGGGTTCGCGAGGTGACCGCGAACGGCCGCAGCGCGTCATCGGAGCGGGGCTCACGCTCCTGCCCCATCGACACCCAGGTGTCGGTGATCAACACATCGGCGCCCTCGACGGCGGCCACCGGATCCGACGTGATCGTCACCGAGCCGCCGGTTCCGGCCGCGATCGCTCGGGCCCGATCGGCGACCACCGGATCAGGCAGGTGGCCAGCCGGGCCGCCGATGCGGATGTGAATGCCGGCCGCGGCGCTGCCCAGGAGGTAGGAATTTCCCATGTTGTTGGAGGCATCCCCCACGTAGCTCACCGTCAACCCGGCCAGTACTCCCTTGTGCTGCCGGATGGTCTGCAGGTCGGCCAGGATCTGGCACGGATGGAAGTCGTCGGTCAGGCCGTTGACGACCGGCACCGCGCTGGCGGCCGCCAGCGCGCTCAACCTGGCCTGCTCGAAGGTCCGCCACACGATGCAGGCCACCTGCCGGTCCAGCACCCGCGCGGTGTCTTCGATCGGCTCACCGCGGCCGAGCTGGCTGTCCACGGACTCGATGATCAGCGGGTAGCCGCCGAGCTCGGCGATGCCGACGCTGAAAGAGACCCGCGTCCGGGTCGAAGGCTTGTCGAAGATGACCGCCACCGCCCGTGGACCGGCCAGCGGACGGCGGGAGAACCGGTCGGCCTTCAGCTCGTCTGCCAGATCGAGCACCTCGATCAGCTCGTCGGGACTCAGGTCGTCATCGCGTAGAAAATGCCGGGTCATTCGCGGGAGTCTGCCTCATCGGCGCGCTTGTCGGCGCGCTTATCAGCCTGCTGGTCGGCGTGCACGGCCTCAAGCGCGCCACGCAGCGCCTGCAACGCCTCCTGCACCTCGGACTCGGTGACGATCAGCGGCGGCGCCAGCCGCACGACATTCGGCTGGACCGGGTTCACCAGCAGGCCTCGCTCCTGAGCGGCCTGCTCGACTGCTGCCGCGCTGTCGCAGGTGAGCACCACCCCGAACCACAGGCCGCTGCCTCGCACGTGCTGGATCAGTGGGCTGTCCAGGGCGCGCAGCCCTGCCTCCAGAGCCGCGCCGCAACGCTGGACGTTGCGCAGCAGGTCGTCCCGCTCGATGGTGTCCAGCACCGCCAGCGCAGCCGCGCAGCACACCGGGTTGCCTCCGAAGGTGCTGCCGTGGGCGCCCGGGATGAACAGCCCGGCCGCCTTGCCGAAACCGATGCAGGCGCCAATCGGCAACCCGCCGCCGAGGCCCTTGGCCAGGGTGAGGATGTCGGGGACCACTCCGGCCGCGATGCTGGCGAACCACTGCCCGGTGCGCCCGATGCCGGACTGGACCTCATCGATCACCAGCAGAGCGCCGGCCTCGTCGCAGATCTGACGGGCCGCCCGCAGGTAGCCCTCCGGCGCGGGGACCACCCCGCCCTCGCCCAGGGTGGGCTCCAAGAAGACCGCCGCGACGCTGCCGTCCACCGCCGCCCGCAATGCCTGGACGTCGCCGTAGTCGACGAAGGCGACCGGTCCCGGCAGCGGCTCGAACGGCTCGCGCTTGGCCGGATTGCCGGTGACCGACAGCGCTCCCATGGTGCGGCCGTGAAAGCTGCCGCGGGCGGCCACCAAGCCCAGCCGGGCACCGCCGGGGTCCATTGACCGGCCGTAGAGCCTGCTCAGCTTCAGGGCGCACTCGTTGGCCGCGGCGCCGTCGTTGGCGAAGAACACCCGGGCTGTCGGGTCACCCGTCAGAGACTGCAGCCGCTCGGCCAGCCGGATGCCCGGCTCGTGCATCATCAGGTTCGAGGTGTGCGCCACCGCGGCCACTTGCTCGCTGACCGCCGCCACGACCGCGGGATGGGCGTGACCCAATGAGGAGACCGCGACGCCGGCGTAGAAGTCGAGGTAGCTGGCGCCCTCGACGTCGCTCACCCGGACCCCGCGGCCGGCCGCGATCGCCAGCCGCGGCGTGCCGTAGTTGTCCATCATCACCCCGGCCCAGCGCTTGGCCAGCAATCGGTTGGTCATGAGCGCGCCCGGTCCGCGGCAACGGCGTCCGGTCGGGTCGGGGCCGAGTCTGGCAGCACCATGGTTCCTGTCCCCTCGGTGGTGAAGATCTCCAACAGCAACGCGTGCGGCGTACGTCCGTCCATGACGGTCGCCGCCGGCACGCCGGCCTGGACCGCCCGCAGGCAGGCCTCCATCTTCGGCGCCATCCCGGCGGTCAGGCTGGGCAGCAGCGCCTTCAGCTGGCCGGCGCTGATCTGGCTGATGACCTCGCTGCTGTGCGGCCAGTCCGCGTACAGCCCGGCGACGTCGGTGAGCACGACCAACTTCTCAGCGCCCAGCGCGGCTGCCAGCGAGGCGGCGGCGGTGTCGGCATTGACGTTGTAGGACAACCCGTCCGAACCTCGCGCCACGCTGGCGATCACCGGGATCCGGCCGGCGTCCAGCAGCGCGGTCACCGCGCTGGGATCGACCGCCACCACATCGCCGACCTGTCCGACGTCCACCGGCACGCCGTCGACCAGAGCCGGCCGCCGCTCGGCTCTGAGCATGCCGGCGTCCTCACCGGACAGCCCGACGGCGAATGGGCCGTGCTCATTGATCAGATTCACGACGTCGCCGTTGACCTGCCCGACCAGCACCATTCGCACCACCCGCATCGCCTCGGGTGTGGTGACCCGCAGGCCGCCTCGGAACTCGCTCGGGATGCCCAGCAGCCGCAGGTGCTCGGTGATCTGCGGGCCACCGCCGTGCACGACTACCGGCCGCACTCCGGCGTAGCGCAGGAACGTCACATCCTCGGCGAAGCCGCGCTGCAACTGCGGCGTGAGCATGGCGTTGCCGCCGTACTTGATCACCACGACCTTGCCCGAGAAGCGCCGCAACCAGGGCAGCGCGTCGATCAGGGTGGCGGCCTGCTGTGCGGCCACCTCATGAGTCGCCGCCGGCTTGAAGGGCTGTGACGGCTGGCTCATGAGGAGTACGCCGAGTTCTCTTCGACGTAGGCGTGGGAGAGGTCGTTGGTGTAGATGGTGGCGCTGGCCGCGCCCGCGTGCAGCGCGACGTCGATTCGGATCAGGCGCCCGCTGAGATCGACCTTGTCCCGACTCTCGCCGGCCGCGCCGGCGCGGCAGACTTCGACGCCGTTCATGCTGACGTCGAGCCGGTCGGCCTCGAACGCCGCGGTGGTGACGCCGATCGCCGCGAGCACCCGCCCCCAGTTCGGGTCGTTGCCGAACAGGGCGCACTTGAGCAAGTTGTTGCGGGCGATCGCCCGTCCCACCTGCACCGCGTCGTCCTCGTCGGCCGCCCCTGAGACCACGATCTCGATCTCCTTGGTGGCGCCCTCGGCATCGGCCAGCAGCTGCCCGGCGAGCTCGGCGCACACGGCCCGCACCGCCTGTGCCAGCTCGGCCTGCGACGGCGCCATCTCGGAGGCGCCGCTTGCCATCAGCACCACCGTGTCGTTGGTGGACATGCAGCCGTCGGCGTCCAGCCGGTCGAAGGTGACGGCGACCGCGGCCCGCAGGGCGGCGTCGGCCATCGCGGCGTCCACCGCGGCGTCGGTGGTCAGGACGCACAGCATCGTGGCCAGGCTCGGCGCCAGCATTCCAGCGCCCTTGGCCATTCCGCCGACGGTCCAGCCGTCGGCGTGCCGGGCGGTCGCCGTCTTGGCCACCGAGTCGGTGGTGCGGATCGCCTCGGCCGCGTCCAAGCCACCGGCAGGCCGCAAGGCGGTGACGGCCTGCTCGATGCCCGGCAGCAGCTTGTCCATCGGCAGCCGCTCGCCGATCAGGCCGGTCGAGCAGACCAGCACGTCGGCCGCCTCGCCGTCCAGCAACTGCGCGACCCGCTCGGCGCTGACCCGGGTGTCGGCCATTCCGGCCGGGCCGGTGCAGGCGTTGGCGCCGCCGGAGTTGAGCAGCACCGCGCGGGCGGCGCCGTCACCGACCACCTGCGCCGACCAGAGCACCGGCGCGGCCTTGACCCGGTTGGCGGTGAACACCGCCGCGGCGGTGCTCAGCGGGCCGTCGTTGACCACCAGCGCCAGGTCGGGCCCGGTGGCCTTGATGCCGGCCGCGATCCCGGCGGCCCGGAAACCGCGGGCCGCGGTGACGCTCACGGAGCTACCCCGTTGGCGGACAGGCCGGCGGTCTCATCCAGGCCCAGCATCAGGTTGGCGTTCTGGATCGCCTGACCGGCCGCGCCCTTGCCGAGGTTGTCCAGCGCGCTGGTGATGATCACCCGTCCGGAGTCGAGGTCCACCGCTGCCTGTAGCTGCACCGAGTTCGATCCGAGGGTGGCGGCGGTGTGCGGCTGGCGGTCGGCGGGCAGCAGGTGCACGAACGGCTCGCCGTCGTAGGCCTGGCGCAGCACCTCGCGCACCTGCTCCACCCCGAGCCCCGTTGAGCTGGGCCGGGCGGTCACGGTGGACAGGATGCCCCGGGCCATCGGCGCCAGCAGCGGCGTCATCGACAGCGTCCGGGCGCCGGTGGCCTGCAGCATCTCGGGCACGTGCTGGTGCGCGCCGACCTTGTAGGCCGACAGGTCGGCCATCACCTCGCTGCCCAGCAGCGCGAGCTTGGCCGAGCGACCGGCGCCCGAGGTGCCCGAGGCCGCCACCACCACCACGTCGTCGGCTTCGACCACGCCGGCGGCGATCAGCGGAGCCAGCGCTGTGATGACCGAGACCGCGTAGCAGCCGGTGTTGGCCACCCGGTCACTGGCCGCGATCGCCGCTCGCTGACCAGGCAGTTCCGGCAGGCCGTAGGTCCAGGTCCCGGCGTGCGCGCCGCCGTAGTACCGCTGCCAGGCACCGGCGTCGGCCAGCCGAAAATCGGCGCCCAGGTCGAGCACCTTGGACTGGCTGGGCAGCTGGGCGACCAGCGCGGCCGAGGCGCCGTGCGGCAACGCCAGGAAGATCAGATCCGCATCGGCCAGCACCGCGGCCGAGGTGCCGGTGAAGACCAGGTCGCGGTAGCTGACCAGCTGCGGATGGATGTCGGTGACCGGCTGGCCGGCGTTGCCGTGAGCGGTGGCGGCGACCACCTCGAAGTCAGGATGGCCGGCAAGCAGCCGCAGCAGCTCACCACCGGCATAGCCACTGGCGCCTGCGACGGCGACGGAGATCCCCATGTGCAAAATTATGCATGGTCACGCATCAAAATGCGAAGATGATCAAGGGCGACTTTCGCGCGGGCTGAGCGCCGAGCCCCCACCGGCGAGGACAAGTCCGCGGCGATCTCCGGTTAGCGTGGCCGCATGGACGACACCGCATCGAGCTTGCCGCCGGACTTTGAGACCCCAGCAGCGCGGCCGAGGTCATCGCCGACTACCGCGCCGCGATCGAGGAGAGCAACGAGCTGATCCGCCGCCTCGGTGATCCCGAATCGCCTGTCGTGGCGCCGATCGACGGCGAACACCTCAGCCTGCGCTGGGTGATCGCGCACGCCACCGGCGAGGCCACCCGGCATGCCGGCCACGCCGACATCCTCCGTGAGCTGATCGACGGCGTCACCGGCCGCTGAGCAGACGACTACGGCATCATGAGCACTCATGACGAACATGAGCATGGGCTCCAACATCGCGGTCGGCGCCGCCGCTGTCCGCGCGACGCTCACCTGGGCTGGCGGCCCGGTCGACCTTGACGCCTCGGCGCTGCTGTTGACCCAAGCGGGCAAGGTCCGCTCCGACGCCGATTTCGTCTTCTACAACCAGCCGCAGCACGCCGCGTCCGCGATTCGGCACGTCGGAAAGGCGCCCGGCGCCGACACCCTGGAGATCCGGTTGTCCGGCATCGAGACCGTCATCGACCGGATCGTCCTGGCCGCCTCCGCCGACGGCGGCACATTCGGGCAAGTCCCGCAGTTCGCGCTACGGCTCAGTGACGCCGACACGGGCGCCGAGCTGGCCGTGTTCGCCATGACCGCCACCTCCGAGACCGCGTTCATCGGCGGTGAGCTGTACCGCCGCAACGGGCAGTGGAAGTTCCGGGCGATCGGGCAGGGTTACTCCAGCGGCCTCGCCGGCCTGGCCACCGATTTCGGCATCACGGTCGACGACCAGCCCACACCGGTCGCGGCGCCACCCACGCCTGTCGCGTCCGCAGCGCCAGCAGCGCCAACCAGGCCTGCGGCCCCGCCTACGCCCCCCGCGCCGCCGCCGGCCGCTGCCGTCCCGGTCAACCTCGACAAGGGCAGGGTCGACCTTCGCAAGAATCAGCGCGTCAGCCTCGTCAAGACCGGCGCGCCGCCGCTGAGCTCGGTCGTCATGGGCTTGGGCTGGGACCCGGCGCCCGGGCGGCGCAACATCGACCTCGACGCCTCCGTCATCGCGTTCGACTCGCAGTTCCAGGCGCTGGAGATGGTGTGGTTCAGCCACAAGAAGGCCTTCGGCGGCGCGATAAAGCACTCCGGCGACAACCTCACCGGCCAGGGCGCAGGCGACGATGAGCAGATCAAGATCAACCTAGGCAAGTTGCCGTCGACGGTGACGCACCTGATGTTCACCATCAACTCTTTCCTCGGGCAGAAGTTCACCGAGATCGAGCGGGCCTTCTGCCGCCTGGTCGAGGAGCGGACCAACACCGAACTGGTCCGCTTCGACCTGTCCGACTCCCAGCCGAACACCGGCGTGTTGATGGTGGCGTTGTCACGCACACCGACAGGCGTCTGGGACATGCAGGCGTTGGGTGAATTCTGTGACGGCAAGACAGTGCGCGCCATGGTGGACCCAGCCACAGCGGCGCTACGACGCCTGTGATCCGTCTGCGGCGCGAGCCATAATTCTGCGGTGGCCTACGACGAGGACCTGGCCGACCGCCTCCGGCAGGAGGTCCAAGGCGAGCATGGCGTGTCCGAGAAGCACATGTTCGGCGGCCTGGCGTTCCTGGTCAACGGCAATCTCGCCGTCAGCGTCAGCAGCAAGGGCGGCCTATTGCTTCGGGTAGACCCGGCAGAGACCGAAGCCCTCCTGCGGCAGCCGCCAGGCGGCTCCGGGCGCGGCAGGCGGCGCTAGCCGGCCATGACGAGATGTCCTTCTGCCACAGCCATACTTCTGCCATGACCTCAGACAGGGCGACGCTGCGACTCGAGCCCGCCGTCATGGCCCGCGTCTTCATCGACGGCAACAGAACGCGGTACCCCGAGTCGCCCTTTCTGGACCTGGTGGTCGACGGCCGGTCGGTGCGCTCACTGGCCACCCAGCCGGCTGACGACTTCGTGACAGAGCTGAACCGGCCTTGGCTGGCCGACGTGGCCAACACGGTGGACAGGTTCCTCGGTCGCCGTCCTGACGAGGACCTCGCGCCGGGGCGCATCGCGTTGCTGGTCTGCCCGATGGACGGGGACCTCTGGTGTGGACAGCTCACCGCTTTACTCGACATCGGGGCAGCGGAGGTCTCCTGGTCTGACTTCCGGTGGGAGGACGGCTACTCCGACTCCCGCCGCGAGGAGCGCCTCGACCAGCCCCTCGTCTTCGACCGCGCCCAGTACGAGGCTGTCTTCGCTGACGCCTACCGACGCGTGGCCGCCTTCGCCTACGACGAGCTGGCGCACCGCGGGCGCAGGTTCCTCTGGCCCTGGCAGTGGGGGTGGCGGCTCCCCCCTCGTGAGGGGTGGCCGTCGCCGACGGAGTAGGTCCTCAGACGGTTCCAGGAGCCAGGTGGTCATAGGCCGAGGACTGCGCGCCGCCGGACAGCGTGGCGTAGCCGGGACCTCGGTCGAAGAACGGCGGGTCGGCCGGCCTGGCCGCGGCCAGCTGAGCCCGCAGCTCGGTGGTGGCTGCGGCGTCGACGGCGAGATCCTCCAGCTCGCCGTCCGCGCCGGTCAGCACCACGCCGTAATCCGTCCGGGCCGCCGCTGCCGAGACCTTGCCCCACTGGACGTCACGCAGCACCGCCTCGGGCGCCCGCCGCAGCGGATCGCCCCATCCGCCGCCGCCGGTGGTGCGGATGCGGATCACCTCACCGGCGCGGACCGGCTCGGCGTCGGCCAGGGCGTCCACCACCCGCTCGTTGGGGCCGCCAGGGTCGATCAGGACCGAGAACGGCTGACCGGCCTTGCCGCCCTTGACTCCCCAGCAGGCCAGGATCGACCGGTCCGCGATCGACATGAAATGGCCGTCCTTGAGCATCCGGATGTGCTTGTCGTAGCCGAGGCCGCCGCGGAACTCACCCGGGCCGCCGGAGTCCACCGCCAAGCCCAGTCGCTCGACCAGGAAAGGGAATCGGGCTTCGGTGAACTCGGTCGGCAGGTTGCGCGAGTCCGGCACCACATGGATCGTGTCTTCGCCGTCGGCGTAGTACCGCCCGCCCGAACCGCCGCCGAGCACCTCGCGCATCAGGTAGGGCTGGCCGTCGAAGTCCTCGCCGTAGACCCCGGTGTAGCGGATCGTCTCCTGGTCGGCCGGCATCCGGCCGTCGACCGCCTTGGCCAGCACCCCGGCCAGCACTCCCAGCAGCCGCAGGATGACGAACGTCCGGGCGTTCGTCGGCGCCGGGAACACCGGGGTGAGCAGCGTGCCCGGAGGCGGGAACCGCATCTCGATCAGCGGCACCACCCCCTCGTTGACGTCGAGCTCGGCCATCCGCTCGGGGCTGTCGGCGAGATTGCGCAGCACCGGCGCCAACCACTTCTTCAAGAAGTTGCCGTCGGCGTAGTCGCCGCAGTGGTTGATCGGGCCCTTGGCCTGCGGCGCGGTGCCGTTGAAGTCCAGGATCAGCCTTTCCCCGCCGGAGTCTTGCGCGCCGGTCCGGGTGAGCGTGATGCGCTGGGTGTGCAGCTTCGGCGGCTCCACGCCGTCATGCTCGGCGTAGTCCTCCCAGGTCCAGCTGCCGACCGGGATCTTGGTGAGGATCTCGCGCCGGTAGGTCTCGGTGGTGCGGTCGACGATCTGGTCGAAGCACGCCTCGACGGTGTCGCGGCCATAACGCTCGAACAGCTCCGACAGCCGGCGCGAGCCCATCAGGCACGCCGAGCACTCGGCGTCCAGGTCGGCCGCCAGCGAGTCCGGCATCCGCGAGTTGCGGGTCATGATGGCCAGCGCGGCGCGGTTGGGCACGCCTGCGTCCCAGAGCTTGATCGGCGGCACCATCAAGCCCTCTTCGAAGACACTGGTGGCAGAGCTGGGCATCGACCCGGGAACCGCGCCGCCGATGTCGTCGTGGTGACCGAATGCCTGCACGAACGCCACCACCTCGGGCCCCGTTTCGCCTTGCACGAACACCGGAACCGTCACGCACAGGTCGGGCAGGTGGCCGATGCCGCCTTCGGATAGGTAGACGTCGTTGTGGAAGAACACGTCACCCGGGCGCATCTGGGCAAGCGGGAAGTCCCTGGCGATCGGGTGCACCAGCGCGGAGTAACTGCGCCCGGTCAGCTTGCGCAGCAACCGGTCATGGATGCCGGCCCGGAAGTCGTGCGCGTCGCGGATCATCGGCGAGCGCGAGGTGCGCCCGATGGCCGTCTCGACCTCCTGCTCGACTGCGGCCAGGCTGCCCTGCACGATCTCCAGGACGATCGGGTCCACCGTCGCGCCGCGGTCAGCGGTCAGCGAGTCGGCGGCTGGCACAGCCGAGCTGACGCTCGCCGCGTTCGTGCCTGCTGCGCTCATACTGGCTGCTCCGTCCGGGTCATGCGGTCGGCTCCGTGCCAGCTCCGCGCTCGCTCGGCCGCTCGGCGCTGACGGCCCCGCGATGCTCACTCGCTGTCGCCTCGCGGGTGATCAGCAGGTTGGCGTAGTCGTCCAGCCTGGCGCTGAACCCAGGATGCAGGGGCACCGTCGAGCCGAACTCCTCGATCACCGCCGGACCGGCCAGCACGTCGCCGGGCCCGAGGTCCGCGCGCCAGTACAGCGGCGTCGGCAGGTAGTCCCGTCCGTCGAAGCAGACGTCGCGGGTGCCGGTGCGGGCCCGCTCGACGTCGCCGGCCGGCGCGGCGTGCCGGCGCAGCTCGGGACGCCGGATCGGCCCGATGCCTGAGACCCGCAGGTTGACCCACTCCACCTGCTGGCTGGCCTGTCCACGGAAGTCATAGCCGTACAGGCCGCGGTGCGCGTCGTGGAAGGCCGCCGCGACGCCTGCCAGCGCCTGGTCGGTCAGCTCGCCCTCTTCCACCGGAACCCGGACCTCGAAGGCCTGGCCGAAGTAGCGCAGGTCGGCCGAGCGGAGGAACCGGTGCTGCGGCTGGGCGAAGCCCTCACGCTCCAGCGCGGCGGCGGCCTGGCCGGTGAGCGCGGCGAAGCTGGCGCTGACCTCGGCCGGGTCGAGCTCGGCGTGCTTGGCGACCGCGGTCTGCACGTAGTCGTTCTTGACGTCCACGGTGAGCAGCCCGAACGCCGAGACGTTGCCCGGATCAGGTGGCACCAGCACACCGCGCAGGTTGAGGATGTCGATCAGCCGGCAGAGCAGCAGCGAGCCGGACCCGCCGAAGGTGGTCAGGGTGAACTCGCGGACGTCCAACCCTCGCTGGACGGTGATCTGCCGCAGCGCGTTGGCCTGGTTCCAGGCCGAGATCTCCAGGACCCCGTTGGCGCAGGCCGCCAGCTCCAGCCCCAGCTCGGCGGCCAGCTTGGTGAGCCCGGCCTGGGCGGCAGCGGTGTCGAGCGGGATCTCGCCGCCCAGCAGGTGCGGCGGTATCCGGCCCAGCACCAGATGCGCGTCGGTGATGGTGACGTCGGCGCCCCCGGCGCCGTAGCACAGCGGGCCCGGATCGGCGCCGGCCGACTTCGGGCCGACCTTCAGCGCGCCCTCCGGTGAGATCCAGGCGATCGAGCCGCCGCCGGCGCCGACCGTCACCACATCGATCATCGGGATCTTGGACGGGTAGGCGCCCACGGCGCCCTCGGTGGTCAGGGTCGGCTCGCCGTCCAGCACCACCGAGACGTCGGTCGAGGTGCCGCCGCCGTCACAGGTGAGCACCTGGGCGAAGCCGGCGTTGCGGGCGATCATCGCCGCGCCCAGCGCGCCGGCGGCCGGGCCGGACAGCACCGTGGTGATGGGCTGGTGCACCACCTCGGCCGCCGACAACACCCCGCCGTTGGACTTCATGACGTAGAACGGGACTTCACGCCCGTCGGTGAGGGCGTCCAGGCGCCGCTTGATGGCGCCGACATAACCGGCCACCTTAGGCTTGACCGCCGCGTCCACCAGCGTGGTCATCGACCGCTCGTACTCCCGGTACTCACGCAGCACCTCTGAGGAGATCGAGACGACGGCGGCGGGGTGCTCGGCGGCGAGGATGTCGCGCATCCGCTGCTCGTGCGCGGGGTCAGCGTAGGAGTGCAGGAGGCAGACCCCGATCGTGTCGATGCCTTTGCCTTTGAACCATCGGGCGATCTCGACCGCGCCGGCCTCATCGAAGGGCCGGACCTCCACGCCGGTGTGGTCGAGCCGGCCGCCGACGGTCTTGACCCGGTCGGCCGGGACGATCCGCTCGGGCTTGACCCAGAAGTAACTGTTGCCGTAGCCGTCGGGCACCGACTGCCGGGCGATCTCGAGAATGAACTCATAACCCTCGGAGGCGATGAAGCCGAGCACCCCCACCTTGCCTTCGAGCAGTTGGTTGGTGGCCACCGTGGTGCCATGGCAGACCGCGCTGAGCGCTCGGCTGGCCTGCTCACGCGGGATGCCGAGGATGTCGAGCACCTTGTCGATGCCGGCCAGAAAGCCCTGCGCCGGATCGGCCGGGGTGGAGGCGACCTTGGTGCTGACCAGCTCGCCGGACTCCTCGTCGAAGGCCACCACGTCGGTGAACGTGCCTCCGGTGTCGATGCCGACCCGGATACTCCGCTGCCCAGACATGCCTGAAGTCAACTGTGCCGGCCTGCCCGTTGCTTCGGCGCATTCTGCCTATAACTGACTGATCCGTTGGCACGTGTCCCCCGGCGCAGCCCGATGCGTCTGCGGCCTGCGCTGGCCGCGCACCCGAGGACGGCCGCGTGGCCAGGGCAAGGCGAGACGGCCAGGACAAGGCGAGACGGCCCGCTCAGGAGTGACGGCCGGCTCAGGCTGAGGCGGCGATCCATGCCTCGAGCTGGGCCAGGCTGGTCGAGGGGTCGGCCACCAACGAGGTCAGCGCGTCGTCCGCCTCGAACGCGGTGGACACGGCCGGGCATCGACGGCAGGCCTCGACGCCCTTCTGGTGCCACCACTGGCATTTAGCCCTGAGGTGGCAGCGCGGGACCGCGGCCGTGTCGAGCGTCGGGACCGCGAGGACCACCCGCTCGACCAGACTGCAGTCCGCACCTCGGCGGTTGTGGCAACTGGTGCTGCAGTGCGCGGCGAATCGGAGCACCCGGGTCGGTTCAATGCCCTCGGGTATCTCGCCGAGCACCTCACCGGCTGGCACCGGCTCGGCCAGATAGGCCAGTCCTCCGGTCGCCGCTGACCGCACGCCGAGCACGACCGACTCAGGAGCCTTCGCCACACCGCTCGGACACCAGGTCTGGACCGGCTTGCCGGCCTCCGGTTCGCTCATCTCAGTGCTGTTCGTCGGAGACAAGGCTGTCTCAGCGCTCAGACGCTCGCCTGGTCGATGGCCTCACCCGCGGGGCAGCAAGAGATGGCGCTGGTGTTCTGCGCTTCGATCACTACCGCGTGGTGGAGGTGTGTCTTCAACTGCTCGATCGAGGTGATCCGCTCACTGCTCTGCGGCTGGGCGGTGACAGTGCTGGCCGTCGCCACCCCGCCCACCCCGGCAGCCAGGACGGCTGCGGCTCCGACGACGGCTTTCCGAGTGTTCATCGCGTCTCCTTGGGGCATTTACAAGGTTTGAGGTGGAACACGAAGTTATACCTAGATCGCACTGTCTGACTAGTGGGTTAAAGGACGTTTTCATGCCATTCTGTGCTTTAAGCATTACTCGCCCGCATTGGCCGGAGGAACAGATGATCAGTGAAGAACTCACCCGGTTGGCAGCACGACGGTGGTGGGCGGGTGGAGCTGCCCTCGCCGTCCTGGCGGCCGGCCTGGCCGTAGCCAGCCCAGGGGGCCCAGCCCAGGCTGCCGTCCCCGACAGGTATGGCTTCGTGCTGTGGAATGGCAGCGCGCCGGTGGCTTCTGGCACCTCGCCTGCGGCGACCACGGTGACCGTCCTTTCAGTGGGCCGGTACGCGGTGATATTTCCCGGACAGGCTGCCGCCGGCGGGGTAGTCCATGTGACGGCGGTCAATCCCGCCCCGCACTGGTGCCAGGTGGACAGCTTCGGCCCGTCGGGCTCCGATGAGAAGGCGCTGATCAGTTGCTACCGGGTCGGCGGCGCGCTCGACGCTTCTGCGTTCAGCGCTGTCTTCAGCAGCAGCTCCGGCGGCCCGGCGTCTTCGATCGGGCGGTTCGGCTACGTCGACTCCCAGCCCAGCGGCGCCCTGGTCAGCCAGTACAACTCGGCAGGAGCCGGTAACACCGTGAGCCACACCGCCGTCGGGCAATGGCTGGTCAAGTTCCCCGGCTTGGCCACCCCCGGCCCAGTCGACGGCAGCCTGCAGAGCACCGCGGTCAACCCTCAGACACCGGCCCGCTGCAAGGTGGCCGCCTGGTCCTCTTCCCTCAGCGGTCAAACGGTCAAGGTGAGCTGTTTCAACGCCGGCGGCGCGCCGCTGGACACCCAGTTCACCCTGACCTACCAGTACCAGCGATCCCTGTATGGGGCAGTCGCGCCACCGAAGTACTTCGGTTACCTGTGGAACACCCCGCCACTGGGACCGCCGTCAACTGACTTCAACAGCCAAGTCGGTCCGGGCGCCAACACGATCTCCAGCGGCGGTGTCGGATTGTCTCTCGTCCAATTCCCGATGCTGGCCGCTCCGCCGGACAACGTCGAGGTGACCGCAGCCGGATCGGGCTCGGAGTTCTGCGGCCTGAGTGGGGTCTGGTTCCACAGCGGCGCCGACGTCATCGTGCGTAACGTCAACTGCTTCACCAACGCCGGCGCTGCCGTCAACACCGGATTTCTGATCAGCGCCAATTCTCGCAACTGACTCTCAATGCCGCGAGGCCCAGTGTCGCGGAAGATTCCCTGAAGGATAAGCATCGGCCGGCCACGCCACCGAAAGCTCAGGCGCCGATCATGCGGTCGATCTGACCGCGGATGAGGTCCGCGAGGTCTGGCGTAGCCACCTTCGCCTGCAGGATGTGCTCGTCGCGTCGAGGGTCGGCCGGCTGGAAATCCTGATTGGCCGTAAAGGATTCGACGATCACGAGAACACCGTCGAAGAGAGGGCGAAGCCGCGTGAGCTGCACCTGGCTGTGCGCCAGCTCCATGCGGATCTTTCCGCCCTTTATCTGGAACGTCCTCTTGTCGGTGACGACCACGACGCGGGTGTTGAAGGCGGTGTCCTGAGCGATGGCCAGAGGAACTTCTCCACGGGCCGCCAGGATTCTGCCGATCGCCTGGGCCTCCTTGCCGAAGTCGCGCTCAGCTGATCGTCGCTGCGACTTCTGCTGCGGCGGAGGCGGCTGGAACGCCTGCCGCACCTGACTGGTGATGTCCCCGGTCCGCTGGCCGGTGGCTGCGGAGTCATCGAGCACTGGCGCCTCGCGCCGCGTCGACGGAGGAGGCGGCGGCATCGGCGTCGGCGTCGGCTCAGCCGACGGCGCGGGCGGCGGTGGCCGCGTGGGCGCCGGGGGCGGTGGGGGTGGCGGCGCGGGCGCCTCCTCGACGGTGATGCCGAAATCGGTCGCTATCCCGGCCAGGCCTGCCCGGTATCCCTGGCCCACCGCACGGAACTTCCACGTGCCGGCTCGGCGGTAGAGCTCGCCGCAGATGAAGGCGGTCTCGGCGTTTGCCCGCATCCGAAAGCGCGCCAAGCGCTGACCAGTCAGCGCAGCGGCCATGGACAGCTCCAGACCAGAGATCTGCCCGAAGGTCGCCCCGGTGACTGAAGCGGTGATCATGACCCGGGCGACATCGGCAGGCACCTGGTCCAGCTGGACGTCGATCCGGTCGAACTCCTGGCCCGTCTGCGACCTGGCAAGGTGCACCACGGCGCCGGACGGATGCCGGCGCTGGTTGTAGAAGACGAAGTCTTCATCTGCGCCGACCTTGCCATCGGCCCGCAGCAGCAGAGCGGAGAGGTCCAGATCGGCCGCCCCTGGGGCGTGCGACCAGCGCAACGTCAGCTCCACGGCGGGGGCGTCCACCGGGATGTTGCTGCCCATCTGCATCTCGGTCACGGGCAGATGCTGTCACACGAGCTTCTCGACCCGGTCGCATGCGCAGGTGCGCGCCCGGACGCAAGCCGACGTCGGCCTACGCGTGCGGCCATTCGGCAGCCTGACGCGGGTGGGCCGGGCTATCGTTCGGTCCGTGAAAGCGGAGTGGAAAACGCCGTCCAGTGACGCTGAAGAACCCCCTTCCGTAGGGCAGGAGTCGCTGATCGGCGTCGGAGCGTGGCCAGACGCCGTCACCTCCTACCTGCTCAGCGCCAGCGAGCCCAGCGCCAGTGAGCCCAGCGCCAGCGGACCCGACGCCCGCGATTCCAGCGCCCCCGAGGGGCTGCTGACGCTCGCCGTCACGCTGTCGACTCAGGGTGGGCACTGGCTGCCCGGTCGTGCCGGCTTGGCGGGCATCACCGCGCCCCAGGCCGCCGCGCAGGCTGAGCGGTACCAGCTGATCCGCTCCCAGCTCGATAGCCCAGGGCTCAGCGTCTGGCTGCAGAGCACGCTCAACTCGGGCCTGGCCCTGCCGGTCCTCGACGGGGCGCCGTCGCTGAGGCGCCACGCCGCGGCCGCCGAGCTGTTCGCGGCGGCTGCGGCGACGGCCACGCCACCGAAGCTCACCGGAATCACGACCCTTGGCCAGTTGCTGGACTGCTACGGCCTGCTCCCCCAGCACCTCGCCCCGGCCAACGCCGAGCTGCCGCTGAGCAGCCTGCTGGCGGCCGGCCAAACCCTGGCCGCGTCTGCAGATCAGACCGGGCCGGCAGAGACTCCGGCCGGCACGGCCACCTTGGCCGAGGTGGCAGGCCGACTGTCCAGCACGCCGGAACGGCTGCTGCAGGACAACCGCGGCCTACGGCTAGCCGCTGAGCCGGCCTTCGCGCTGCCAGGGGTCGCAGCGCTGCCTGAGGCCGCCCGCACGCCGTACCAGGTGCGCGCCGGTGACACCTTGGCGACGCTGGCGCGGCGATTCGCCAGCACGCCGCGGGCGATCGTCGCCGACAACGCCACCCGCAGCGCCGCCTTGCCGCCGGGGATTCAGGTCGAGGCGCCGGTCGAGGCGCCGGATGAGGCGCCGGACGAGGCTGCCGCGGACGAGGCGCCGGACGAGGTCGCCGCGGCGAGCACCGTCACGATCGAGGGCGACTCCTTCGAGGCCGTGCGCGCAAGGCTGGCCGCGCAGAACGCCGACATCACGCTAGACGCGGTCGCCGACGCCCTTGACCGGCTGGGCGCCCCGCTCGCCGCCGGCACGGTGCTCAGCTGCCCGCTCGCTGTGCTGGGGAGCGGTCAGGACAGCGATCTCGACCAGGGCGGCGATTCGGGTGTGGACGGCGCCGCCGCGTTGACAGCCGCCCAGATCCAGGCCGAGTACGGCTGCTCGCCCGCCTCGTTCGCCGCCGCCAACGCCGCGGTGCTCGGCGTCCTGCAGCCGGGAGTCCAGCTCAGCCTGAGCGGCGGCGCCACTGTCACCACGGCGCAGCACGACACTCTCAACGCGGTGCTCGGCCGGTTCGCCGAGGCAGGGCTCACCCCCTCGATCGCACAGCTGATGGCCGACAACGCCTCCGCGTCACTGTTCAGGTCCGGCGCGCGGGCGCTGCTGCCGCCACCACCGGTCGTGCTCAGCGCGTCCGGGCAGGTCGCGGGGACGACGGCCGCACCAGCCTTCGAGCTGGCGGTGACCCTGCGGCTGGAGCGGCCGGCGGCCTCCGAGGTTCCGGCTGCGTCATCGGCTCCGGTCGCAGAACCCGGCGCGACGCCGACGCTCGAACGGGCTGACACGGTGGTCCCCCCTCACGAACCCGGCCTGGACGGCGCGGGCTTCGACGCCTTCATCGACGCCTGCCTGCTGGCCCTACCGACCATCCGGCTTGCCACCGACGCCGGCAACCAGCTGTGGGCTGTGTCCTTCGGCAGCCAGGGCATCTCCAGCGTGCGCATCGAGGCGCCGCTGCCGGACGCCGCAGCGCCGGAGGCCCGCGGCCCGCGCGTGTTCGCGTTGCGCCCGCTCTACCCCGATCTCATCGACTTCAGCGCCGAGATCAGACCGGTCACCGAGCTCGGCAGCCTCGGCGTGCCGGTCCTGCAGAGATTTCACCAGGTGGACGTCGAGTCCTGGGCGCGGTCGTTGCTCACCGACCTTGACCGCTATCTCTGCCAGCCGCTCAGCGCCCGAGTGCCCGACGCCGCTGGCGCGGAGCTGTCGGGCATCCGACGGCGTCTGGCCGCTGCCGTCGCCGGCGGCTTGACGCCGCTGACGCCAGGCGAGCCGGAGAGCCCGGCGGCTGACCCGGGACTGCTGAGCGCTCGGGCCGCGCTGACCGGGATAGGCCGGAGCAGCCTGGCCTCGGCGTACGCCACGGTGACCGCCCAGCACCGAGCCGTGGTGGTTTCGCCGTACGGCCGTGACGGCCTGCCTGCGGCCTGGCTGCATGGCACGGTGGCCGCGCCTGGCCGGGCTGACCTTGAGCTCAGTCGGAGTCGGACCGGGCTGGGGCCCTCTGAAGGCTGGTGCGTCTTCGCGCTGACCAGCGCCGACGCGACCGGCGCCAGCACCACGTCGGTGCGCCCTGACCACGTCTTCGACGCCTTCGAGCTCGACTCCCCCGGCCTGGGTGGGTCGGGCGCCGAACCGGTTCTGCTTCGGTTCCTCCGCCCGCTGACCGGCGGCTACCACCCCGAGGCCGCCGTCTCTGCGCTACTGCCGCCGGTCGACGTGCCGGTGCCGCTGCGCGCGCACCCGAGCCCGCCGTCGCTGCGGGCCATGACCGCCACGCCGACGTTCTCAGGCCCGGGACAGCCCACGCTGGACGCGGCGACCCAGTGGACGGCGGGACTCTGCTACACCCATGAGCACGCCGCTCAGGACGTGGTGCGGGTGTCGGTTCCGCACGCGCCCCCAGCGCCAGGGGCGGGCACAGCGGTGGGCGGCAGCACAGCGGTGGGCGGCACAGCGCTGGCTGAAGCGCTCGCGGCCTACACCGCCGCCGCCTGCGACCTGGCCGCGCTGATCGGCGCCGGCGTCCAGCCTGCGGTTGCCGCCGTCGAGGTCCTGCGCGGTAACGCCGCGGCCTCGCTCGTCGAACTCGCCGCAGCGGTGGCCGCGGCCTGGACCGGGCATGGGACCGGGTACCCGGTCAGCGCCGAACCGGCCAGCGCCGAGCCGACCGATTGCTGCCTGCTGCGCGCGGTCTATGCCACCGACCTCGACGGACGGCGGCTGCTTGACCGGCTGGTGGTGCGCCGAGACGGCGTCGAGGACGGCTGGCCGGTGATCACCCTGGTCGACGGGGACGAGCAGGCGCCGCTCACGCCGGGACCGGTCACCGCGGGAAGTCGCGAGTACACCGCTGCCGACCGCCCGGCAGCGCCGGGTCCGATGACGTTGCGGCTGGAGTGGCCGGGTGTCCGCGCGGCGCCTCGTCCTGACGCTCGAGTCAGCGTCAGGGTCGAGCGCAACGCCGAGCTGCGGGCTGGGACGGTGACCTCGCCGGCGCTGGTGCTCAGGTCGCCAGTGAGCCAGCTCGACGTGGCCCGCCCGAGCCTGCGGTGGACCGAGCAGCTGCCGCTGACCGGCGTCGACGTCGCCCAGGCGCTGCAGAACGGCTTCGACGCCCTCTTCGGCGAGCAGCCCGACGGTTATCGGGTGAGCATCGAGGTGAGCTACGCGGCTCCGATCCAGGCCAGTGCCCCGGCAGGCGAGGCCGGCGGGTCGACCTTGGTGCTGCCGGTGCTGATGGCGCCTGAGCTGCTGCTGGCGCCGGACTCGGCGACGACCCTCGCCGCCACGCTGGAGGCATGGCGGCAGGAGAATCAGCCAGCGGCAGCCGGCGCCCAGTGGCGCGTGCGGCTGGCCCTGCTGTCGACACCCGGCGAGCCGCCGCTGCTGGCCTTTGACCAGCTGGTCTATGACATCCCGGGCTGATCAGGGCCTCACGCCGCAACTGAGCATGCTGTCAACAAATCAGCTGACTGCAGCTGTGTACGAATTAGTCAATTTTGTCTGCTCAGCGCAATCGGCCGATCACACTGGGTGCTCAAAACCCATTGGCTACACTCGCACACTCTGTTAATCTATTTATAAAGGACAATCTGGTGGCGTTATGAACTCAGGACCGGCCACTTGATCGGATTCAGGAGCATCATGCACATCGATATTCTTGCCGTGGTCCCGGTTGGCAGACAGATCGTCGAGCAGTCGCTCGTGGTGAGAGATCCACTGGCCTCTGGCTATAACGGCGTCGCGGGGTGAGCCGGGCAGCTGTCGTATGTGGGGTAGGAAGCTATCTACCGCCGAATCTTGTCAGTAACGAAGAACTGGCTGCCCGCGTCGGCAGTTCAGACGAGTGGATCCGCTCGCGCACCGGCATCACCCAGCGGTACTTCGCCACCACCGGCATGGCGACCTCTGACCTTGCGGTGGAGGCCGGCGCGCGGGCGCTGAAGTCATCCGGGGACTCCTCGGTCGATTCCGTGGTGCTGGCGACCGCCACTCCCGATCACCCCTCGCCGGCGACCGCGCCGCTGATCGCGACCAAGCTCGGGCTCACCGGGGTCGGCGCTTATGATCTCGCCGCGGTCTGCAGTGGCTTTGTCTACGCTCTGGCCTCGGCAGCCGGAATGATCGCGATCGGCGCGGCGGACCGAGTGCTGGTCATCGGCGCAGACACCTACTCGAGCGTCCTTGACTTTCAGGACCGCACGACTTCGGTGATCTTCGGTGACGGCGCGGGAGCGGTGGTGCTGCGGGCCGGTGACGCCGAGGAACCAGGCGCCCTGGGCCCCTTCGACCTCGGCAGCGACGGTGAAGGAAGCCACATGATCACCGTTCGCGCCCCCGGCTCGCGACAGCGGCTCTCCGGTGTCCCCGCGGAGCCGCGAGATCAGTACTTCTACATGGAAGGCAAAGAAGTCTTCTGGCGAGCAGTGCAACGCATGGCCGAGTCGACGAAGGCCGTCCTGGCTCAGGCCGGATGGAGCAGCGACGACGTCGACTGGCTCTTCAGCCATCAGGCCAACCTTCGTATCCAGCACAGCCTCGCCGATGTGCTCACCATCTCTCGTGGGCACGTCTTCAGCAACATCGCCGAGGTCGGCAACACCGCCGCCGCGTCCGTCCCGCTCGCGCTGGACCAGGCGCACTCGACAGGTGTGCTGAAAGCCGGAGATCGGGTCCTGCTCACCGCTTTCGGAGGCGGGCTGTCCTGGGGGTCGACCTTACTGCGGTGGCCCGTGCTGCCTCTCTGACCGCGATCACGTGTCGTCAGCCGATAGGCCGCTTCATTCAGCAGGAGCATCTCAAAGGAGCATGACATGACAATGATGTATGACAGGATCGCCGATCTTCTGGTCGAGCACTTCGAGGTAGACCGTTCAGAGCTCAGCCCGGACGTCACCTTCGACGACCTGGGCGTGGACTCCCTCTTCATGGTGGAGATGCTGTTGATCTTGCAGACCGAACTCGGTGTGCAGATCAGCGAGGACGTCGCCGCTCCCGGGGACACCATCGGCCACGCGGCCGAGTCGATCGACAAGCAAGTGGCCGCCGCGGCAGCGCCCTCATGAGTTCCCACGGGGTGGTCGTCACCGGCCTGGGTTTGGTCACTCCGGCGGGAATCGGAGTTCAGCAGACCTGGGACGGCGTGTGCGCCGGCGTGTCGACGGCACGGCGCGACCCCACACTCGCCGGCCTGCCGGTGGACATCTCCTGCACCGTGCCTGATTTCCATCCCGCCACGCACGTCGGACGGCGCAGCAATCTCGTCCACGACCGGTTCGTGCAGCTGGCGATCGTGGCCGCGCGAGAAGCGGTCGCCAACGCCGGGCTCGACCCGCGCAGCTGGGACGGCGCGCGGGTGGGCGTGGTCATCGGGTGCGGCCTGGGCGGGGTGACCACCTGGGAGCGTCAGCACAACGTCATGCGTGAGAAGGGGCCGACCGCGGTGTCGGCGTTGCTGATCCCGATGCTGGTGCCGAACATGGTGGCCGGGCATCTGGCGATGGAGTTCGGCGCGACCGGCCCGAACTTCGTCACCGCGACCGCCTGCGCCTCCGGCGCCACCGCCATCACCAGCGCCTCAGAGCTACTGCGCAACGGAACCTGCGACATCGTGATAGCCGGTGGCAGCGAAGCGGGCGTCACTCCGCTGATCGTCACCGGGTTCGCGCAGATGGGAGCGCTTTCCAGACGGCTGGACGAGCCGGCGGCCGCATCACGTCCCTTCGATCTGGCCAGGGACGGTTTCGTCATCGGCGAAGGCAGCGGCATCCTGGTGCTCGAACGCGAGTCACACGCCCACGCCCGAGGCGCCACCGTGCTTGCCCGACTGGCAGGCCACGGGGCATCAGCGGACGCTCATCACATGACGGCGCCGGACCCGGACGGCGCGGGGGTGCTGAAGGCCCTGGACTCCGCACTCGTTGACGCGGGTGTGAGCGCCGGCGAAGTGGACCACGTCAACGCCCACGGCACCTCCACGCCGCTCAACGACGCGGCCGAGGCGCGGATCCTGCACAAGGTGCTGGGCAGCGGCATCACGGTCACCTCGACCAAGGGCGTGCTGGGCCACAGTCTGGGCGCGACCGGAGCGGTCGAGGCCGCGCTGACGGTGCTGTCGATGTGCCACGCGACGATTCCGCCGACTGCCAACCTGGAGAACCAGGACCCCTCCATCGACCTCGACGTCGTCAGCGGGGCGCCCCGGAGCCAGCGGATCGACGTCGCCGTGAGCACCTCGTTCGGCTTCGGCGGCCAGAACTCGGTGCTGGTCTTCAGCGCTGCCTGACCGCTGCGGCAGCGCTCGGAGCGAGCGCCGCCCCCCCGCCAGGACAGCCGGCGGCGGGGGCGGCCTCGCGCGAGCTCAGCCGAGCTTGAACGACGTCCGAGCCTCGCTCATCAGCAGCTCGGCGTTCTTGCGGATCAGCGCCAGGTTGCGGTCGGCCAGGTGATCGAAGGACTGGGGCACCGACGAGCCCGGGGTCAGTGAGCGCATCGCGGTGTCGGGATCAAGCCTGGCCGAGACCCAGCACTCGTGCGACGAGGCGCGGGCGATCACCTCGGCGATCGGTGTGACGATCATCGAGTTGCCGAAGTAGATCACCCCGCCAGGATCGACGCCGGTGGCGTTCGAGCCGACGACGTAGACGTGGTTGTCATAGGCCCGGGCCCGGTTGGTCAGCTCCCAGATGTCAGCCGAACGCAGCAGCGCCGAGGGCCGGCAGATCAGCTCGGCCCCGGCCAGCGCGGTGATCCGGGACAGCTCCGGGTAGTCGCCGTCGAAACAGATGATCACCCCGATCCGGCCCAGCGAGGTGTCGACCACCAGGACGTCCTCACCAGGGGTCACCCAGCCGCCCCGGTCGGCCCGCTCGCCGCCGAACGGATGGGTCTTTCGGTAGACGCCCAGCAGCTCACCGGCCGAGTCCAGCACGACCGCCGCGTTGTAGACCACGCCGCGCTCGGGACCGCGCTCGTAGGTGCCCAGCACCAGGTGGACGCCCAGCTCGGCAGCCAGGTCGGCGAACGGCTGCAGCACCGGGCCCGGCAGCTCGCTGACCAGATCCCACAGCGCAGCGGTGTCGATTCCGGGGGTGAAGCCGGTGGTGACCGACTCGGGCAACACGATCAGCTCCGCGCCGGTGGCGCCATGGCATTGCCTGGTCAGCTCGATCGCACGAGCGGTGTTGGCAGCCATGCTGGCGGCGGTCAGCGGGCCTGGACTGGGCGCCAGTTGGACGGCGGCGGCTACGAATTCACGCATCAGCCCATTCTCCTCGGAATTCGGCTGTTCTGCGAGGCGCGCGCCGTGCGGGCGCCCACCAGCACGCCGAGCAGGGCGGTGACCGCCCCGAACAGCGCGCCGGCGAAGAACGATTCGGTGACCGGCTTGGAACCCGCGCCGGCCGCGGTGAAGACCGCCGGGCCGGGCTGACCGGCGGCCAGGACGGGCGCCTGACCGGCGGCCAGGACAGGCACCCGCTGGCCAGGAACCTGCCGGCCCGCGGCTGGGCCGGCCGGCCGGGCGCCGGTCAGCACGTCATCCACCCCGCTGAAGAACTCACCGGCCAGCTTCTTGGCCACCCCGATCAGCATTCGCTGCCCGACGCCGCCGATCACCCCGCCGATAACGGCGTCGGCGTCATAACAGAGCCGGGTTCCCTCACCGGCGTCACCTGCTTCGGCCAGGCTCACCCGGACGTCGGCGCTGACCGTGCCGGGAGAGCCGGCGCCGGATGCCTTCATCAGGAAGGTGTGCGGCTCGGGCAGGTCGGTCAGCGACACGGTGCCGGCGTAGCTGCCCTTGATCGAGGCGACTCCCGCGGTGACCGTCATGTCATAGCTGTCCGGGCCGGTGGCGACCAGCCGCTCGCAGCCCGGGATGGTCGCCACCAGGACCGCCGGATCGCGCAGCGCCGCCCACACCCGGTCCACCGGCGCGTGCAGCACCGCCTCGCCTGTCAGCTTCATGGCCGGTCCCCTCTCTGCTGGCCGGCGGCGCGGCGCGCCGACCGGAGTTCGAACAGCTCGCTGGGTGAGATCGGCATCGCGGTGATCTCGAAGCCCTCGGCGTCGGAGATGGCCGCGGCGAACACCGCCGCGCCGGGAATCACCCCTGCCTCGCCGGCGCCCTTGATGCCCAGCGGGTTCAACGGCGACGGAGTCTGCAGGTGGTCGATCTCGATCTCGTCGGGCATCTCGGAGGCGTAGGGCATCAAGAAGTCCATGAACGAGGCGTTCTGCAGCTGCCCGGTCTCGTCATAGGCCATCCGCTCGTAGAGCGCGCCGCCGATGCCCTGGGCGACACCGCCGTGCACCTGGCCGGCCACGATCATCGGGTTGATCAGGGTGCCGCAGTCGTGCACGACGCAGTAGCGCAGGATCTTGATCTCAGCGGTGTCGGGGTCGGTCTCCACGATCACCGCGTGCATGCCGTTGGCGAAGGTGGAGCGCAGCGGCGAGTAGTAGTCGCGGCCTTCGATCCCCGGCTCGTCGTCCTCGGCGACCGGCGCCAGCTCCGGATGGCCCACCGCGAACTGGGTCGCCGCCTTGGACGCCTCGTCGAAGGCGTAGCGCAGCGGATTGGACAGCACCGCGACGGTGCCCAGCGAGATCTCCGCGCCGGGGCTGCCCTTGACCCGCACCTTTCCCTCGACGATCTCCAGGTCCCCGGCCTCGGCCTCCAACGCCTCGGCCGCCACCTTGAGGATCTTGGCGCGGGCCGCGCGGGCTGCCAGCGCGATCGCCGACCCGCTCATCACCGCCGCGCGGGAGGCGAATGTGCCGACGGCGTAAGGAAAACGCCGGGTGTCGCCGGTGACCACCTCGATGTCAGACATCGGCACCCCGAGCTCGTCGGCGACGATCTGGGCGAACGCGGTCTGGTGGCCCTGGCCTTGGGAGGTCAAGCCGGTGGCGACCTTCACCTTGCCGGTGGTCTCGACCTGGACGTGACCGCCCTCGTAGGGGCCGACCCCGGTTCCTTCGACGTAGCAGGCCAGCCCGATACCGACCTGGCGTCCCTCGGCCCGCGCGTTGGCCTGGTAGGCAGACCACTCGTCCCAGCCGACGAGCTTCTTCAGCTTCTCCAGCGAGGCCGGGAAGTCACCGGAGTCATAGATCAACGGCCGGCCGTCCTGAAAGGTCAGGCCGTGGTCATAGGGCATCTCCTCGGGCTGGATGAAGTTGCGCGCACGCACCTCGGCCCGGTCCAGGCCCAGCTCGGCCGCGATCGCGTCCATCGTCCGCTCCATCGCGAAGACGCCCTGCGGCCGGCCGGCGCCGCGGTAGGGCGTGACGATCACGGTGTTGGTGTAGAGGGACTCGAACTCGACCCGGTAGGCGCCGGGCTTGTACGGCCCGAGCAGCTGGGTCGAGGTGATGATGGGCACGATCAAGCCGTACGGGATGTAGGCGCCGTGGTCATGCCAGAACCGCACCGACAACCCCAGCAGCCGGCCCTCGGAGTCGAAGCCGACCTCGATCCGCTGCTGCTGGGCGCGCTCGTGCGCCGATGAGATGAAATGCTCGCGGCGGTCCTCGGTGAACTTCACCGGACGGCCCAGCGCCCGGGCCGCCATCGGCACCAGGACCTCTTCGGGCCACGGGTGCATGATCTTGACGCCGAAGCCGCCGCCGACGTCCGGGGTGATCACCTCCACGCTGCCCAGGTCCAGGCCCAGCTTCACCGCGACGACGGCCCGGACCCCGGTCGAGGTCTGGGTGGAGGTCCACATCCGCAGCCGCTGCGCGTCGGTGTCCCAGCGGGCCAGCACACCCCGGCCCTCCAGCGGCGTGCTGGCCGAACGCTCGATGTCCAGCTCCAGCTCCAGCCGGTGCGGGGCGGCGGCGATCGCGGCGGCGGCGTCGCCGACCTCCTGGACGAAGTGGGCGGCCACGTTGCCGGGCACGTCCGGGTGCACCAGCTGCTCGGCGGCGCGGGCCGCGGCGATCCCCACCACCGGCGGCAGCGCCTGGTAGGTCACCACGATGCGCTCGACGGCGTCCTCGGCCAGGTAGCGGTTCTCGGCGACCACCATCGCCACCGCCTCGCCGACGTAGTTGACCTCGTCGCGGGCCAGCGGGTACTGGGTGCGCCCGTGGGTCAGCGCCGGATGCGGGATCAACAGCGGCAGCGGATCGGCCAGCGGGCCGGTCAGGTCCTCATAGGTGTAGATCGCCAGCAGGCCCGGGACCTCCAACGCGCCGGTCACGTCGATGTCGAGGATCCGCGCGTGGGCGTGCGGCGAGCGCAGCAGCGCCACCTCGACCGCGTCGGCGCCCAGGTCGTCGAGGTAACGCCCGCCCCCGAGCAGCAACCGGCGGTCCTCGACCCGCTGGACCGGCTCGCCCACCATCCGCGTGGTCATCGCTGCTCACCGGCCTGCCGGGTGAGCTCGGCGGCTCGCAGCACCGCCGCCACGATGTTCTGGTAGCCGGTGCACCGGCACAGGTTGCCGCTGATCAGCTCGCGGGCCTGCTGCGGCGTCGGGTCCGGGTTGTCGGCCAGGCCGGCGGTGATGGTGGTGAGGAAACCGGGCGTGCAGAACCCGCACTGCAGGCCGTGGCAGTCGGCGAAGCCCTGCTGGACCGGTGACAGCTCGCCGTCGGGACCGGCCAGTCCTTCGACGGTGGTGATCTGCTCGCCGTCCACGCTGACTGCCAGCAGCAGGCAGGACCGCATCGGCACGCCGCCGACCAGCACCGTGCAGGCGCCGCACACCCCGTGCTCGCACCCGACGTGGGTGCCGGTCAGACCCAGGTCATGGCGCAGGCAGTCCGACAGCAGCCGGCGGGCCGGCACCTCCGCGCGCCGCTCGACGCCGTTGACGGTCAGGGCGATCTGGTGCTGAGTCTCAAGATTGGTCTCAAGATGAGCCTCGGGGTGGGTCTCGAAGTCAGCCTCGGGGTGGGTCTCAAAGTGAGCCTCGGGGTGGGTCTCGAAGTGAGCCTCGGGGTGGGTCTCGGAGTGGGTCTCGGAGTGGGCAGCCTTTCTCACGCGGCGACCCCGGCGAGGTTCGCAGCCGCCCGGCGCGCGGCCAGGCTCAGGGCCCGTCCGGTCAGGACGCCGACCAGCTGCCGGCGGTACTGCGCGCTGGCGTGGATGTCAGGCTCGGGGTCCACCGCGGCGCGGGCGAAAGCGGCCGCAGCCGACAGGTCGGCGTCGTGCCCGCGGCCGGCGACCGCCTCGCTCAGGTCGAGCACCAGCGGCGTGGCCGAGACCGAGAGGTAGCCGGCCCGGGCGGAGGTGATCCGCAGATCCTCATCGAGCTGCACCATCACGGCGACGCCGCACACCGCGTAGTCGCCGTGCCGGCGGGAGACCTCGGTGAACGCGCTACCCGAGCCCGCCGGCAGCACCGGAAAGGTGGCCTCGATCGCCAGCTCGTCCGGCCGGACGGCCGATTCCAGCGGCCCGATGAAGAACTGCGCCGCCGGCACGCTGCGTCGGCCGGTGGCCGAGGCCAGGGTCACCGACCCGTTGAGCAGGCACAGCACGGCAGGCAGCTCAGCCGAGGGGTCGGCGTGCACCAGGCTGCCGACGGAGGTCCCCCGGTTGCGGATGCTCGGGTGGGCGACCACCTCGAGCGCCTCGGCCAGCAGCGGCTGGCGGTCCCTGGCGGCGGCGTCGCGCAACACCGCGGTGTGCCGTGCCAGGGCTCCGACCCGGACACCGTCCGGGCCGGAGCGTATGTAGGCCAGCTCGGCCAGTCGATTCACGTCGACCAACCGGGCGGGCGCGATCAGCCGCATCGACAGCAGCGGCAGCAGGCTCTGGCCGCCAGCGAGCACTTTGGCGTCCGGGCCGGACTCGGCGAGCAGGCCCAACGCCTCGTCGAGGGACTCCGGACGGCTGTAGTCGAACGCTGACGGCTTCACCGTGTCCTAGAACCTCCGCTTGACTCGCTCTGATGACTCAGTCGCTTCGGTCACCGGAAGGGCGCCGAACCTGGGTCCCAGGATATGCACCAAGTGGTAGCCGATCAGCACAATCAACGTGCCGGCCGCGATTCCGGTGATGGAGAAGGTGTCGCTGAACTTGATGTTCAGATTGCCGATACCGGCGATGATGCCAGCGGCCAGCGGGACCAGGTTGATCGGGTTGCCGAAGTCGACGCGGTTCTCGACCCAGATCTTGGCGCCGAGCAGGCCGATCATGCCGTAGAGCACCAGCGTGATGCCCCCGAGCACCCCGCCCGGGGTGGCTGCCACCACGGCCCCGAACTTGGGGCAGAACCCGAACAGGATCGCCACCACCGCGGCGATGTAGTAGGCCAGCGTCGAGTAGATCCGGGTCGCGGCCATCACCCCGATGTTCTCGGCGTAGGTGGTGGTGGGCGAGCCGCCGACGAAGGAGGCCACCGCCGTGCCCACGCCGTCGCCGATGAAGGCCCGGCCGAGGTAGGGGTCCAGGTCATCGCCGGTCATCTCCGAGACAGCCTTGACGTGCCCGGCGTTCTCGGCCAGCAACGCGATCACCGACGGGATCACCAGCAGGATGAAGGTGATGTTGAAGCCGGGCAGGTGCGGGCCGGTCAGCTCTCCGAAGGTGGGGCTGACGATGTCCTGGGGCAGGCCGATCCAGTCGGCGCTGCGCACCCCGCTCCAGTCGATCCGGTGGCCGGTCGCGGTGCAGCCGGCGAGGACGGTCTTGGAGCAGACCGGCACGTCGTTGACCCGGTCGGCGATCCAGCTGATGAGGTAGCCGAAGATCAGCGCCAGGAAGATCGCGATCCGGCTGATGAAGCCGCGCATCAGCACCGAGGTGACCAGCACGAACGCCGCGGTGAGCAGGCCGATCCACTGCCCCGACGGGAAGTAGGTGCTGGTGGCGACACCGGCCAGGTTGAAGCCGATCAGCATCACCACGGCGCCGGTCACCGCAGGCGGCAGCACCGCCCGGACGTAACGGCTGCCGCCGAAGTGCACCAGCACGCCGATCGCGGCCAGCATCAGCCCGGCGATCAGGATCGCCCCGGTGACCTGGGCCGAGTCCCCGCCCTGCTGCCGGATCGCCGCGACCGCGGCCACGAACGACGCCGAGGTGCCCAGGTAGGAGGGCACCTTGCCCTTGACGATCAGCAGGAAGAGGATCGTGGCGACGCCGGACATCATCACCGCGAGGTTCGGGTTCAGCCCCATGATCGCCGGGAAGACGAAGGTGGCGCCGAACATCGCCACCACGTGCTGGGCGCCCAGGCCGCCCATCCGCAGCCAGGACAATCGCTCACCCGGGCGCACCACCGCGCCCGGCGGCGGGGTCTTGCCGTCGTAGACCGTCTTCCATCCGAACGCAGACATCTGGCCTCCCAGGCGCTTCGTCGGCCGCGCGGCATTACCGCACGGCGCCCCGTTACACGGTGCAGTGTTGAGCCAAAGGCCGGGCAGGCGGCTGTGACACGCCGCAGCACGGCGGCGGCAGCGCGCGGCGGCTGGGGCGGCAGAGCCCAGTTGCCTGCCGGGGCGACGTATGCGAGGTATGCGGCCTCGATGTCGAGGCGTTATGGCGCGAGTGACTCGGCTGACTCGGCGCCAGGAGCAGCGCCGCGATGGGCTACGGCCGGGTCGGGCTCTTCGCGCTGGCGTCCTCAGCCGGCTGCTGACGCGCCGACGTCGACTTTCGCGCCGGGTACTCGTGCCGGAACTGCGGATGGTCGTTGTTGCAGTGATCGTCGAGTTCGGTCTTCCAGGTGAACCGCAGCTCGCACTTGGGACATTGATGGACTGTCATGACGACTCCCCCCGGCCGGCGTCTGGACCCCGTCTCAGCCGTGCCGTTGGATTCAACGGTAGGCCGGTGCGGCGGTGAAAACCATGCCTGGCCGGCAGCTGTCACCCCCGCGTGACCAGCCTTCGCCCGGTGGCCCCCGCTCAGCCGAGGGCGAGCACCGAGAGCAGCTCGAAGCCGACATGGGCCGCCGCGATGCCGGTGATCTCGGCGTGGTCATAGGCCGGTGACACCTCGACGATGTCGGCGGAGACGATGTTGGCGCCCATCAGGCCGCGCAGCACGGCGAGCAGCTCGCGGGAGCTCATCCCGCCGGCTTCGGGCGTTCCGGTGCCGGGCGCGTGGGCCGGGTCCAGCACGTCGATGTCGATCGAGACATAGACCGGCCGGTCCCCCAGCCGGGCGCGCATCCGCTCGATCACGCCGGCCACGCCAAGGGTCTCCAGCTCCACGCAGTGAATGGTGGCGAAACCCAGGTCGAAGGAGTCGGTCAGGTCGGCGGGGTCATACAGCGGCCCGCGGATGCCGATGTGCAGGCAGTGCTCGCGGTCCAGCAAACCCTCCTCCGACGCCCGGCGAAACGGCGTGCCGTGCGTGTAGGGCTCGCCGAAATAGGTGTCCCAGGTGTCCAGATGCGCGTCGAAGTGCAGCACCGCGATCTCGCCGTGCAACGCGTGCATCGCCCGCAGCACCGGCAGGGCGATCGTGTGGTCACCACCCAGCACGAGCAGCTTGCCGCTCTGGCTGAGCTGGCGGGCGCCGGCCTCGATCTGGCCGATGGCCTGGCCGATGTCGAACGGGTTGACGACCAGGTCGCCGGCGTCGACGACCTGCTGGACGCCGAACGGCGCCACCTCCAGCGCCGGGTTGTACGGGCGCAGCAGCCGTGAGCTCTGCCTGATGTGCGCCGGGCCGAACCGCGCGCCCGGGCGGTAGCTCACGCCGCTGTCGAAGGGAATCCCTAGGACGGCGACGTCGAATCGCGGCACGTCCTCGATGCGGGGCAGCCGCGCAAAGGTCGGCAGCCCGGCGTACCTGGGGATCACCGCGCCGTCGAGCGGGCCGACCGGCGCAGAGCTGACTTCAGCAGCGTCGGCGGCTGAGGGGCTCGCGCCGCTGGCTGAGGGGCTCGCGCCGGCGGCTGAGGGGCTCGCGCCGGCGGCTGAGGGGCTCGCGCCGCTGGCTGAGGGGCTCGCGCCGGCGGCTGAGGGGCTCGCGCCGGCGGCGCGGTCATCCTCAGCAGCGGGAACGTCAGTGGCCATTGACCCAGTATCGCCCCGGCCACGGCTCAGCCCTCGCCAGGTCAGCGTCATGCTCTCAGGTGGTCGGGCGTCAGCGTCATGCTCTCAGGTGGTCATGGCCACCTGAGAGCATGACGCACCGGAAGCAAGACGGGCTCAGCCATCGCCGGCTTGGCCGAGCACCATGGTGACCGCCTCGGCGGCAGTCCGGGCCACCCGGAACCCGGGAACCGGCTGGCCGGACTCGTCCAGCACCGCCCAGCCGGCCAACACCGCCAGCGGGCGTTGGCGTTTGAGCGCATAGCCGATCTCGATCAGCGTCCCCGGATTGCAGCCCACCGCGATCACGGCGTCGGCGCTGGTGACCAGCGCCCCGTCCCTGGCCTCGGCCAGGCCGGTGGCCAGCGTGTAGTCCAGGAACGGGTTGCCCTCCTGCCGGTCGGTTCCCGGCAGCAGGCCGATCGAACGTCCCGGCGGCGACGCCTCACGCGCGCCACGGGCCGCCGCCTCCATCACCCCGGTGAGCCCGCCGCAGAGCAGGACGGCGTGCCGGCCGGCGAGCTCGGCCCCGACCTCGTAGGCCAGCTGGTAGAGCCTTGCGTCGGCCGTCCGCGGCCCGATCACCGCGACGTAGCGGTCCTGCTCACGCGGCGCCGAGCCAGCCGGTACGGAGCCAGCCGGTAGGGAGCCAGCCGGTGCGGAGCCGGCCGGCGCGGAGCCGGCCGGTGCGGCGGTCCCCTCGTCCGCGGCGCTCATGGCGTGCGGTTCACCTCAGCGACGCCGCGACTTGCTCGAGCAGCCTCAGCGCGTCCTGCATGCCGGGTTCCATGCCGGAGTCGAGGTGGGCGTCCCGGGACTCCTTGCTGGCGTGCTCGACCAGGATAGTGAGCGTGGCGCGTCCCCCCTGCTCGGTCAGGGTGAGGGTGTTCAGCGCCTCGTGCTCGGGCATCTGCTCATAGACCTCGGTCCACACCAGCCGCTCGTTCTCCACGATCTCGCGGTACTCCCCGCTGAAGGCGAACTCGAACCCGGCGTGGGTGACCGACACGTAGCGCCAGCGGCCGCCGACCCGGAGGTCGACCTCGACTTCGGTGACCTCGCCCCGCTCGGCGCCCCACCAGCGCTTGATGAGCTCTGGCGTCGTCCAGGCCCGGTAGACCAGGGCCCTGGGGGCGTTGAACTCCCGGGTGATCAGGATCTGGGTGTCGCTCGGCAGCGTCATCACGGCGGCGCCGCTACTGGTTCCTGCTGTCATCTCCGTGCTCCTCCTCAGTGATGTCCTGCTGTTCTTCGAGTTCCTTGAGCTCCCGCACCACGGCGTCGAGGCGGTCCAGCCGCTCAGACCACAACCGCTCGTAGCCGCTGACCCAGTCGTGTACGGGTTTGAGCGACCGGGCATTGAGCCGGTACACCCGCTGGCGGCCGTCCTCACGCACGTCGACCAAGCCGACCTCGCGCAGCACCCGAAGGTGCTTGGACACCAGTGGCTGAGCCAGGCCCAGCAGCGTGACGAGGTCGTTGACGCCGCGCTCACCGTCGGCGAGCACGTCTAGGATCTCGCGGCGGCGCGCTTCGGCTATCGCGTTGAACGCGTCCGCCGTCGTCGCCGCTCTCGCCATGCCGAAATCATATTCCTATATGGGAATATGTCAAGATGCCTTCAAACCTTCCGCAGGTTCACCCCCAAGTATCGGCTCGGGATCCCACCCCTCGATACGATCTCCCCTGCCCGCAACGAACGGTGTCCACCCTCTCCATCACTGAGCATCCCTGCAACCCGCAGAGCGTGATGCGAAACTGTGCGGATGGAGCTGTACGCAGAGCGACTACGGCTGGCGGCCCAGGCGGATGCCGAGGCGCGTGGTGAGTCGCTGTGGACCGCTGAGATACCACCCGAGGCCCTGGTCAAGCTCAAGCGAGCGTGGAAGAACGCTTGCGTAGACGTGATACCCACCAACCAATACGGCACCTCCGCGAACACATTGATAGCGGAAGCCCTAGAAGTGTCGCTCGGTCTAGAGAGCAATGGTCTCGACGATGCGGGCTCGCGCCTGCGCTTCGCCAACAGCACGCCTGAAGTCCTCTCAGTGCTTGAAGCGATGGACATGGCGTTTGACGAAGAGGGGTTGCTCGAAGGCGACAGCGCTCAGCAGTTCTTCCGCAGCGAGGTTAACCGCATCTTCGAGGCTCACCGAGTGGCATTCCGCCTGGTCGAAGGACAGATTATTCCAGTCGAATCTTTTGAGATGAACGCTGCCGTTGTGTTCCCCGCGCTGTACTTGCTACACGGCCATGCAGAATTCGCCAGCGGCGAGAAGGCCTACATGAAGGCCCTCCAAGAAATTCGCGTAGGCGACGCCGGTGACGCCATTACGGACGCAGCAACGGCCCTACAAGAGACGCTGGAAGCGTTAGGCTGTGAGGGCCGCACCCTGGGTCCGTTGATTGCGAGCGCAAAACGTCGCGGACTGTTCAGCGCCCGCGACAGCCGACTGACTGATGCAATCGCGGCATTCGCCCAATGGGCGGCGGCTGAGCGGAACGAAGGCGAAGCACATCACTACACCGAGTCGGACCTTTCCGACGCATGGTTGATGGTCCACGTTGTGGGCGCGCTTATCGTCCGCTTAGCCCAAGCCTCGAATAGGGCAGTTCCAACGCCGTTTACTGAGTGACTCGACGTCCCCGTCGTTGGCCGCGCGGCAGCGGCGACACGCCGTATGGACCCTGCTCAGCGGCCACTGATCCGAGGTAGAACGAAGCCTGATGATGCAACGCCTCAGATGCCCCGCATCTGCACGACCTGCAGCGCCAGCGCGACGTCTAGCCGCAGATGCGGGTCGGTGGTGAACGGCCCCACGATCCGTTCCAGCTTGCTGATCCGGTACCGCAGCGTGTTGTAGTGAAAGTGCAGCAGCCGGGCCGTCTCAGCCACGTTGAGGTTGGTGTCGAGCAACGTCTGCAGGGTCATCCGCAGATCGGCCGCGTCGGCGGCGTCTGAGGCCAGCACGCCGAGCACCTCAGTGGCGAAGGACTTCAACTCAGCGGTGTCGGGCACCAGCGACAGCAACCGGTGCACGCCTAGGGAGTCGAAATGCGACACGCTGCCGTGACCGTGCACCCGCCGCCCGACCGAGACCGCCTTGCGGGCCTGGGCGTAACCGGTGGCGATCTCAGACGGCTCGAGCACCCGGCGCGACACCCCGGCGCTGAAGGACTGCCGGCCCCCGCCACGGTCCCCGGACACCGCGGCGATCAGCTCGGCCACCATCCGAGCCTGCTCGCCGGAGCGCGCCGGAAGCAGCGCGACGACCTCGTGGCTGAAGCCCACCACCGGCACGGTCTTGTCACGAGCCCGCAGCACCTGCTGCCAGGCCGAGACGAAGCGCTCGTGCTGGGACCGCTGCACCACCGCCGACCCGGCCGGCGCCGCCCCCGGCTTGCTGGGTTCGGCCGCGTCCAACTCCGCCACCAGCACCACCATCGGGCGGTCGATGTCCCAGCCCAGTGAGCGGCAGTGCTGCACGACCGGCTCGTCCACCGCGACCTGGCCGGTCAGCACGTCGCGCAGGTAGTCGCCCCGGAACTTTCCCTCGACCGCCGAGACTGCCAGCTCCTTGGTGATGGTCAGCGCCGCCACGATCGCCACCCGCTCCAGCGCTTGCACGGTCCCCGGCGGCAGCGGCTGCTGCCGGTAGGCCACGATCCGGCCATGATCGAGGCCGCCGGCCACGATCGAGGTCATCGCGGCCTGCCCGCCGTACTCGTCCTCCTCCGCCGCCAGCAGCCCGATGCGCAGCCGCTCCACCAGCAACCGGCCGCTGCTGTCCCACAGCCCGGCCGCCTCGACCGCCTGACGATGCCCAGCGCCGCCCTCGTCGGCCTGCACCCGGCCGTCCGGTGTGGTGATCAGCAGCGCGCAGTCCAGCAGCTGGGACACCTCGTCGGCGATCTGGGGCAGTCCGCCGCCGTTGAGCACGATGCTGGAGATGGCCGCGTGCAGCGCGTCGGACTGGGTCAGCACCTGGCTCTGCCGCTCCAGCAACAGCTCGTAGACCTCGGTGAGCACCTCGTCGAAGACCACGCCGTCGCCCAGCCGCAGCACCGGAAAGCCGAGCTCGTCCGCCAGCTCGATCACCTGCGCGGGCAGCTGCGCCGCGCCCAACTCGACCGCGATACCCGACAGCTGCCGGGCGTTGAGATCCTCGATCAGCCGCAGCAGCTGCCTGCGCTGACCGGCGGCTGCGTCGGTCGCCAAGCCGCCGGCTGCGTCGGTCGCCAAGCCGGCTGCCGCGGCCGAGGCCGGGTCCAGGGCGAAAGCCGTGCTGAGCAGCAGCTGGTGGGCCTTGACCCCCGGCAGGATGTCGGGCACTTCCAGCACGCCGACCCCTCGCACCACCCGATTCAGGCCCGACCCACCCGCCAGCACCGTGGCGCCGGCCAGCCTCGGCGCCTCCAGCAGCTCCGCCACGCTGAGCCCGTCCGTGCCGTCTGCTGGCAGATTGCGTAGGTTGTGAGCTTGATGGTTGGCAACTGTAACCATCGGCAGAAGGTAGCTCACTGATTACGTTCCAGCCAGGGCCGCATGCAGTGGGCACCCGACACCGGCTGGAGGCCGCGCATGAGTTCGGAACAGGTACTGCTGCGCCGGGGGCTCTACGCCGACTCGGTGACCCTGCTGCAGGTCAGCCGCCAGGTGGGCCAGGCCGCCGGGGTTCAGGCCGCCCTGGTCGGCATGGCCACCGAGCTCAACCTCGAGATGTTGGCCGGGATGGGGTTTGAGCCGCCCGCCAGCCAGTCCCCGAACGAGCTGTTCATCGCCGTCCGGGCCGGCGACCAGCAGGCCGTCGAGGACGCCGCGCAGCTGGCCGAGCGGCTGCTCAGCGCACCCAGCCGGTCCACCGGCGCTGCCGCCGCCGAGCAGCCGCCGCGCACCATCGGCTCGGCCGCGGCCTCCACCGGCGCCGGGCTGGCGCTCATCTCGGTGCCTGGCCAGCACGCCTTCACCGAGGCGATGGACGCCCTGGAAGCCGGCTGTGACGTGCTGGTGTTCTCCGACAATGTCAGCCTCGCCCAGGAGATCCAGCTCAAGGACGCCGCGGCCGAGCGAGGGCTGCTGGTGATGGGGCCCGACTGCGGCACCGCGGTCATCGGCGGCCTGGGCCTGGGGTTCTCCCACACCCTTGAGCGTGGCCCGGTCGGGCTGGTCGCGGCCTCGGGAACCGGAGCGCAGCAGGTGCTGTGCCTGCTGGACGCGGCCGGGGTCGGGGTCAGCGCCGCGCTCGGGGTCGGCGGGCGGGACCTGTCCGCCGAGGTCGCCGGGCGCTCTACCCTGGCCGCGCTGCGAATGCTGGACGCCGACCCGGGCACCGAGCTGATCCTGGTGGTGTCCAAGCCTCCGGCGGCCTCGGTGGCCGAGCGGGTCCGGCAGGTCGCCGACGGCTTGGCCACCCCGGTCCGGTTCGCGCTGCTGGGGCCCGGCCAGCCCGACCTGACCCAGGCGACCGAGACCGTCCTGGCCGAGCTGGGCGCCCCGGCGCCGACCTGGCCGTCGTGGGTGGCGCAGCCTCCCGGGAGCGGCCAAGCCCGGTCCGGCGCCCTGCGCGGGCTGTTCTGCGGCGGCACCCTGTGCGACGAGGCGATGCTGATCGCCAGCGCCGAACTGGGCGAGGTGCGTTCGAACATCCCGCTGCGCCCGGACTGGGCGCTGGATGCCACCTTGCGCTGGCCCGGGCATCTGATGATCGACTTCGGCGACGACGCGCTCACCCAGGGCCGGGCGCACCCGATGATCGACCCGTCGCTACGCGACCGCCGCCTGGCCGAGCTGCTGGAGGACCCCGACACCGCGGTGGTGCTGCTCGACGTCGTGCTCGGGCATGGCAGCCACCCTGATCCGGTGGCCGAATTGCTGCCGCTGCTGGCCGGCACGACGACGCCAGTGGTGGTGAGCCTGATCGGCGCCCGCCGCGACCCCCAGTCGCTGGAGGCCTCGGCGCGACGGTTGCACCAGGCCGGAGCGTCGGTGTTCACCTCGAACGCCGCCGCCACCCGGCACGCACTCAGCCTGATCGCCACTGGAGGCCGGCCATGAGCACCGACACCCACCGGTTCACCGGCTCCGCGCCGCAGGTCGTCGCCGCTGGAGTCGGCCTGTTCGCCGACTCGGTGGCCGCCCAGGGCGGCGGAGTCAGCCAGGTCGACTGGCGGCCGCCGATGCCAGGCACCGAGGCCGATCTGGCGCGGGTGATGGCCGATCCTCGCCGCCGGCCGGCCAACGCCGAGGCGCTGAGCCGGATCTTCGCCACCGAGGCCCACCTGGTGGACGTGCTGCCCGCCGGCGCCACGCTGGGCCTGGCCGACCGGGACTTCCTGCACGCCGGCCCGCCGATCGAGTGGTCGCGCGCGTCCGGCCCGCTGCGCGGGGCGCTGATGGGCGCCGCCGCGCTGGAAGGGGTCGTCGAGCGCCCGGAGGACGCCGAGGAGCTGTTCGCCTCCGGCGCGGGGCACTCCCTGGACCCGTGCCACCATCACTCGGCGGTCGGCCCGATGGCAGGCGTGGTGTCGGCCTCGATGTGGGTGTTCGTGGTCGAGGACCCGGCCACCGGCCGGCGGACGTACTGCACCCTCAACGAGGGCCTGGGCAAGGTGCTTCGCTACGGCGCCTACTCACCGGAGGTGCTGACCCGGCTGCGCTGGATGTCGCGGGTGCTTGCCCCGCTGCTGCAGACCGCGGTGCGCCGGCACGGCCCGGTCGACCTCAAGGCGATCCTGGCCCAGATGCTGCAGATGGGCGATGAGGCCCACAACCGCAACCGGGCCGGCACCCTGATGCTGCTGCGCGAGTTGCTGCCCGAGCTGATCGACTCCGGGGCGCCGTCGGCCGACGTCGCCGAGGCGGTCCGGTTCATGGCCGGCAACGACCACTTCTTCCTCAACCTCGCGATGCCTGCCTGCAAGCTGACGCTGGACGCCGCCCGCGACATCCCCGGCTCGACGGTGGTGGTGGCGATGGCGCGCAACGGGACCGACTTCGGCATCCAGGTCTCCGGCGCAGGCGACCAGTGGTTCACCGGGCCCGCCCAGCTGGCCGACGGGTTGTTCCTGGGCAGCTTCGGCCCAGCCGACGCCAACCCCGACATCGGCGACTCGGCTATCACCGAGACGGCCGGCCTCGGCGGTTTCTCGATGGCGGCCGCCCCGGCGATCGTCCGGTTCGTCGGCGGCGAGGTGTCCGACGCGCTGGCGGCGTCGCGGCGGATGTATGAGATCACCGTCGGCGAGCATCCGATGTACTCGATCCCGGTGCTGGACTTCCGTGGCTCGCCGACCGGGATCGACGTCACCAAGGTGGTGCGGACCGAGATCCTGCCTCAGATCAACACCGGCATGGCCGGTCGGCTGGCCGGGGTCGGGCAGGTCGGCGCCGGCCTGGTCACCCCGCCGGCCGAGATCTTTCCCAAGGCGCTGGCCCGGCTGGCTCAGCTGGCGCCGCCGGCCTGACCCGTCGACGGCTGCGCGGCCAGCGCGCGGCGCAGGTCATCGGCGGTGTCGATGTCATCGAGCGGATCGGGGTAATCGAGGAAGCTGGTGTCGGCAATCCGCCGGGCGAAGAAGTCCCGGCCGCCCTGGTCGCCCACCGCGGCGGCGGCGAGCTCGGGGTACCAGCGGCGGCTCACCAGAACCGGGTGGGAACGCTGACCGGCCCGGCGGACCGCGACGATCGAGGCGCCTGCCCGGTGTCGCTCGATCACCGCCGCCACCTCCGCCGGACGCACGCCCACCAGGTCCACCAGCAGCACCACGCAGGCGTGGGACTGCTGATCGCAGACCAGCTCTGCCAGCGCGCACCGCAGCGACGAGCCCATCCCCCGGTCCGGATCGGGGTTGACGACCGTCCGGGCGCCGGCGGCGCCGGCCTGCTCGGGACGCAACACCGCCAGCACCTCGGCGCAGCCGCCGGCGAGCAGCGTGGAGACCGCTCGCTCGACCAGCCGTTGCCCGCCGAGCTCGACATCGGCCTTGGGACGGCCGAGCCGGCGCCCCGCCCCGGCGGCGAGCACGACGCCGGTGACCGCTGGCAGCGTCTCGGCCGTCATGACCTCAGCGGCGCGGGTAGCCGGCCAGCGCGACCGCCGTGGCCAGCGCGGCCTGGGCCGCCTCGTAGCCCTTGTCCTCCTTGGAGCCCGGCAGCCCGGCCCGGTCCAGGGCCTGCTCGTCGTTCTCGCAGGTGAGCAGCCCGAAACCGATCGGGACGCCGGAGCCGACCGACACCTGGGTCAGCCCGTCGGTGGCGGCGCCGCAGACGTACTCGAAGTGCGGCGTGCCGCCCCGGATGACCACGCCCAGGGCGACGACGGCGTCGTGCCGCTCGGCCAGCGCCTGGACGACGACCGGCAGCTCCACGGCGCCCGGGGCGCGGACGACCGTCGGGTCGGCGACGCCGCTGGCCTTCGCGGCCTCGACGGCGCGGGCCAGCAGCTGGTCGGTGATCTCCGCGTGCCAGGTGGTGGCGACGATGCCCAGCCGCAGCCCGGCGGCGTCGACCGGCTCGACGACCGGCGCTCCCGAACCACTCACAACCGCTGCTCCCTCTGCCCGAGGGGCACGTCGGTGCCCGGCACGGTGGCCGGGGTGTCGGCCGGACCGGCCTCGGTCTCGGGCTCGATG
>DASWNX010000012.1 GCA_036399055.1 Jatrophihabitans sp. | reverse complement strand
TGGTTCGCCGACCGCGGCGTCACCGTCGAACGCGTGCTATCCGACAACGGCTCGTCTTACCGCTCACACGCCTGGCGTGATGCCTGCACTCGGCTAGGCATCATCCACAAACGCACCCGCCCCTACCGACCACAGACAAACGGCAAGATCGAACGCTTCCACCGCACCCTCGCCGACGGCTGGGCATACGCCCGCTACTACGACTCCGAGACAGCCCGCCGCCAAGCACTCCCAGCATGGCTGCACTTCTACAATCACCACCGAGCCACAGCGCAATCGGAGCCCTACCGCCGATCAGCCGCCTGACCAACCTGCCTGGACATCACACCTAGGGCAACGACTCGACCAGTTCGGCCATGCTGCGCCGGGTGCCGGTGTAGAACGGCACCTCCTCGCGCACGTGCCGCCTGGTCTCAGATCCCCGCAGGTGCCGCATCAGGTCCACGATCCGATGCAGCTCGTCGGCCTCGAACGCCAGAATCCACTCGAAGTCGTTGAGGGCGAAGGACGCGACCGTGTTGGCCCGGACATCGGGGAAGTCGCGGGCCATCTTGCCGTGCTCGGCCAGCAGCGACCGGCGCTCGGAGTCCTCGAGCAGGTACCACTCGTAGGACCGGACGAACGGGTAGACGCACACGAACCGGCGCGACTCCTCCTCGGCCAGGAACGCCGGGATGTGGCTCTTGTTGAACTCGGCCGGCCGGTGCAGCGCCATCACCGACCAGACCGGACGCAGGTGGGCGCCGAGCCGGGTCCGCCGGAACCTGCTGTAAGCCTGCTGCAGCTGCTCGGCGGTCTCGGCGTGCCACCAGATCATCAGCTCGGCGTCGGCGCGCAGGGCCGAGACGTCATAGCTGCCCCGGACGGTGACGTCGCTGCCGGCCAGCTCGGCGAACAGTGCCTCCACCTCGGCAGCCAGTTCGGGCCGGGGCGCCTCGCCCAGCGGTTGGCTGACCGTGAACACCGACCAGGCGGTGTAGCGGATGACATCGTTGAGCTCGCGAGCCTGCTTGCCGTCGACCATGACTGTCATTGTCCTGCCGGCCGCAGACCCGACAGCACCCGGTCCACGGCTTTGTGAGCTGAACCGACGCAGGCCGGAATGCCCACCCCGTCGTAGCTGGCGCCGCAGACCGCCAGACCGGGGACGCGGTGCACATCGGCCCTGATCCTGCCGACCCGCTGCAGGTGCCCGACGGCGTACTGCGGCAACCCGCCGCCCCAGCGCTGAACGTGGCTGTCGACCGGCTGGGCGGTCAGACCGGTGATCTCAGCCAGCTCCCGGCGCACCACCGTCACCAGCTCGGCGTCGGCGCGTTGCAGCGCCCACTCCTCGCCGGCGCGCCCCAGCGAGGCGCGCAGCAGCACGACGCCGGACTCCGAACCGATCCCCGGCCACTTCTGCGACGTGAACGTCACGGCCTTGACCGCCATGCCCTCCACCGCGGGCACCAGGATCCCGCTGCCCGCCGGCAGCGCGTCCGGCGCCAGGCCGTCGAAGGCCAGCGTCACGATCACCAGGCTGGCGGTCTCGATGGCATTGAGCTCGATGGCCGCGGCCGGCGCGAGCTGGGCCAGCAGGGTCGCGGCCTTGCCTGCTGGCGTCGCCACCACGACGGCGTCGGCGGCGAGTCGCCGGCCGCTGGGCGCCGCGCCCAGGGCCAGCTCGAATCCGGTGGCGGTGCGGCGCAGCTCGCGCACCGTCGTCGAGGTCCGCACGTCGAAGCCGCCCGTGACCGCCAGCTGCTCGGTCAGCCGGGCCAGGCCGCCGGCCACGCTGGCGAACACCGGCCCGGACACGGGCGGGCCGACGGTCGCCGCGGCGGCCTCCAGCAGCGAGCCGCCGTCGCTCATCAGCTTGCCGGCCAGCGCCGGCAAGGCCGCCTGCAGCGAGAGCCGCCGGGCCTGCCCGGCGTAGACGCCGCCGAGCAGCGGGTCCACGAGCCGGTCCACCACCTCGGTCCCGAACCGCTGGCCGACCAGCTCCCCCACCGACACGTCCTCGCTCAGCGCGGGGTACGGCCCAGCGCCCGGCTCGTTCTCAATCCGGGCCAGCGCCTGAGCGCTGAGCACGCCACTGGCCCGGACCGCCGCGACGTCGGAGGGAACGCCGATCAGGGTCCGAGCCGGCAAGCTGTGGTTGGCGCCACGGCTGCGTAGCAGCGCCGACGTGGTCAGCGGCGATATCAGCTCCGGGCCCAGACCCGCAGCGGCGGCGGCCCGCACGCCCTCGGGACGGCGGGCCAGCATCGCCTCGGCGCCGACGTCGACCCAGGTCCCGGCCACCTGGACGCGGCGTAGCTTGCCCCCGACCCGGTCGGCGCCTTCGAGCAGCACCACCTCGACGTCGGGCCGCGCTCGGGAGATCTCGGTGGCGGCGCTCAGTCCCGCGACACCGCCGCCGATCACGGCAACTCTGAGCATCGGCTACAGGGAGTGGACTAGCTCGACGACCCGGGTCAGCACGTCAGGGTCGGTGTCGGGCAGCACGCCATGGCCGAGGTTGAAGATGTGGCCGGGCGTCCGGCGGCCTTCCTCGACGATCCGGCGGACCGAGCGCTCGATGACCGGCCAGCCCGCGAGCAGCACCGCCGGGTCGAGGTTGCCCTGGACCGGGGTGGCGCCGCCGATCCGGCGAGCCGCCACATCGAGCGGGATCCGCCAGTCGACCCCGACCACCGAGGCGCCCGCCGAGCGCATCAGGTCCAGAAGCTCGCCGGTGCCCACCCCGAAGTGGATCTTGGGGACCTGATGGTCGGCCAGCGCGGCGAAGACCGCCTGGGAGTGCGGCAGCACGTACTCGGCGTAGTCGGCCGCCGACAAGCCGCCGACCCACGAGTCGAACAGCTGGATCGCCGAGGCCCCGGCTTCGATCTGCACTCGCAGGAAGGTCGCCGAGATCTCGGCCAACCGGCCCAGCAGGGCATGCCAGAGGGCCGGCTCGGAGTACATCAGGGCTTTGGTCCGGGCGTGGTCCTTGGACGGCCCGCCCTCGATCAGATAGCTGGCCAGGGTGTAAGGCGCGCCGGCGAAACCGATCAACGGCACGTCGCCGAGCTCAGCCACCAACTGGCGCACCGAGACCGCGATATCGGCGATGTCGGACTCTTCCAACCGCCGTACCGCCGCAACGTCGGCAGCCGTGCGCACCGGATGGGCCACCACCGGGCCGGTGCCGGCCACGATCTCGATCTCGAGGTCGACGGCCACCAGCGGCACCACGATGTCGGAAAAGAAGATCGCCGCGTCCACCCGGTGCCGGCGAACCGGCTGCAGGGTGATCTCGGTGACCAGATCTGGCGTGCGGCAGGACTGCAGCATCGACGTGCCGGCCCGCAGCTTGCGGTATTCGGGCAGTGAGCGGCCGGCCTGGCGCATGAACCAGACAGGTGGGTGGGCCAGCTGCTCACCGGCTGCCGCGCGGGCCAGCAGCGAGCCGGTGGCCCGGTCGCCGGAGGGCTGGGCATCGGTGGTAGTTGTCATCGCTCACCATCGTCGCACGCGCGCCTCAGGCGCGGCGCGCCTCACACGGTGTGCTGAGCCACCATGCGAAGTTCTCCTCGCGCACCTGGCAAATGCGCGCACACTGGTACTCAGAAGGGACCCGCACGCTCATGTTGCCCGACTCCGGCATTCCCGCGGACGGCCAGCCCGCTGCCGAGAGCAGCGTGGACGCCGACGCGGTGCCGAGCAGTGCCCCGGAACCATTTCGCACCGCGGTCAGCACCCTCCTGGCAACCACAGTGCGGGCGCAGGCCCGCGTCGAGCGGATCAGGGCACCGCAGCGGCTCGCGCCGTGGACGTTCGCTGTCGCGGTCGACATCCTGGACCCCGGCCACGACACGGCCACCGGGCGGCTGGTGGTGCTCTATGACCCCGACGGCAGCGAAGCCTGGGACGGCGAGATCCGGCTGGTGGGTTACGCCCAGGCCGACCTGGCCCCGGACATGGCCGGAGATCCGCTGCTGCCGGCGGTGGGCTGGAGCTGGCTGACCGAGGCGCTGGAGCAGCGCGGCGCTGACCACACCGCGGTGGGCGGCACCGTCACCCAGACCACCTCGACCCGGTTCGGCGACGTGCACGGCCCGAGCAGCACCACCCAGCTCGAGCTGCGCGGCTCCTGGACCGCGACCTCCCCCGACCTCTCGCGGCACCTGCTGGCCTTCGTCGATCTGCTGTGCGTCGCCGCCGGCCTGCCACCGGAAGGTGTGGCCGTTCTCGGTGACCGCTGACGGGATGGATTCCGACCGCGGGGTAAGGCAGAGGCCGCCCGGCACGTCCGAAGGCGCACCTGCCTCCGGCGGCGGCCTGGCGTCTGCTGAGCCTGCTGAAACAGCTGAGCCTGCTGGAGCAGCCAAACCCGCTGAACCCGCTGAAGCAGCTGACGCCGTCGAGCCCGCTGAAGCAGCTGACGCCGTCGAGCCCGCCACCGTGCTGCTACGCACCCCGCGCGAGGGCACACCGCGCCCGCTGACCACGATCGCCGAGCTCATCGCCGCTGCGGCCGGGCTGGCGGCCGGGCACGGTCCGGTGGCCATCGACGCCGAGCGCGCCTCCGGTTACCGCTACAGCCAGCGGGCCTATCTGGTGCAGCTGCGCCGGGCCGGGTTCGGCACCGTGCTGATCGATCCGATCCCGTTGCCCGACCTGAGTTCGATCGACCAGGCGCTGGCCGACGCCGAGTGGATCCTGCACGCCGCCTCGCAGGATCTGCCCTGCCTCGCCGAGCTGGGCATGCGCCCGCGCAGGCTGTTCGACACCGAGCTGGCCGGCCGGCTGCTCGGCTCGGAGCGGGTCGCGCTGGGCACCATGGTCGAGCAGTACCTGGGGGTCTCGCTGGAGAAGGGCCACTCCGCGGCGGACTGGTCGACCCGGCCGCTGCCGGCGGACTGGCTGAACTACGCCGCCCTGGACGTCGAGCTGCTGATCGAGCTGCGCCAGGTGCTGGCGGCCGAGCTGGAAAGCGCCGGCAAGCTGGCCTGGGCCGAGCAAGAGTTCGCCGCGGTCCTGAATGCCGACCCGCCGGTCCCCCGCAGCGATCCGTGGCGCCGCACGTCGGGAATCCACAACCTGCGCAACCGCCGCCAACTGGCGATGGTCCGCTCGCTGTGGGAGGCCCGCGACCGGCTGGCCGCCGAGCGTGACGTGGCGCCGGGCCGGACGCTGCCCGACGCGGCGATCCTGGCCGCGGTCAAGGCCAACCCCAAAAGCCAGTCCGACCTGGGCAACGTCACCATCTTCAACGGTCCTCGCCAGCGGCGGCTGGCCGGCTACTGGTTCGGCGCGCTGGCCGAGGGCCGGGACGCGCCTGAGGACCAGCTGCCACCGCTGACCCAACTGAGCACCGACCCTGACGCCATGCCCGCTCCGGCCCGTTGGCGTGAGAAGGACCCCGCGGCGGCGCGGCGGCTGGCCGCCTGTAAGCAGGTGGTCACCGAGATCGCCGCCGAGCACCGGTTGCTCAGCCAGAACCTGCTGGCCGGCGACGCGCTTCGCCGGCTCGCCTGGCGCTCGGTCTCGCCGGTGAGCGAGGACAACGTCCGGGCCAGGCTGGCCGAGCTCGGTGCCCGGCCATGGCAGGTCGAGTTGCTGGCGGGCCGGTTGGCCACCGCGCTGCTCGCCCCATCGCCTGAGGACGCAGCGCCGGCTGGGCCGCCAGAGCCGTCGTCGCCCGAGGGCCCGGCCGCACCGCCCGACTAACCCGGCTGACCGGTGCGAGCCGGCTGACCCGAGTGAGCCGGCTGACCCGAGCCGCGTCAGGCACATCACAGCATATTGCCGCAGCGCGTTCGGCCGGCGACCGGTAAAGTCCCAAGTTACCCGTCGGTAACCACTGTCGACCGGCACGTCTTCAGGAGCCCCGCTGTGAGCCAATCACCTACCGCTGAACCCGCCTCCGTCTCGCAGGGCCGGGTTGCCCGGCCGATCCGTGACGTGGTCTTCGTCGACGGCGCCCGCACCCCGTTCGGCAAGGCCGGCAAGGGGATGTACGCCGAGACCCGCGCCGACGACCTGATCGTCGCCGTCATCCGCGAACTGCTCCGCCGGCATCCCCAGCTCCCGCCGGAGCGCATCGACGAGGTGGCGATCGCGGCCACCACCCAGATCGGAGACCAGGGCCTGACCATCGGCCGGGCCGCCGGCATGCTGGCCGGGCTGCCCAAGTCGGTGCCCGGCTACGCCATCGACCGGATGTGCGCCGGCGCCATGACCGCGGTGACCACGATCGCCGGCTCCATCGCCTTCGGCGCCTATGACGTGGCGATCGCCGGTGGCGTGGAGCACATGGGCCGTCATCCGATGGGTGAGGCGGCCGACCCCAACCCGCGATTCCTGGCCGACAAGCTGGTCTCCCTCGACGCGCTGTCGATGGGGGTGACCGCGGAGAACCTGCATGACCGGTTCCCGCACATCACGAAGGAGCGTGCCGACCGCTACGCCCTGCGCAGCCAGCAGAAGGTCGCCCAGGCCTACGCCGAGGGCAAGATGCAGCCCGACCTGGTGCCGGTGGCGATCCGCTCCGCCGAGCACGGCTGGGGGCTGGCGAGCGAGGACGAGCCGCCCCGCCCGGGCACCACCCTGGAGGACCTGGGCGCGCTCAAGACGCCGTTCCGCCCGCACGGGCGGATCACCGCCGGCAACGCGGCCGGCCTCAACGACGGGGCGACCGCCTGCATCCTCGCCAGTGCCGAGACCGCCGCCGAGCTGGGCCTGCCGGTGAAGATGAGCCTGGTGGGCTACGGATACGCCGGAGTCGACCCTGAGGTGATGGGGATCGGGCCGATCCCGTCCACCGAGCGCGCGCTGGCCAGCACCGGCCTTTCCATCTCCGACATCGGGCTGTTCGAGCTGAACGAGGCCTTCGCCGTGCAGGTGCTGACCTTCCTGGACCACTACGGCATCGACGACGACGACCCCCGGGTCAACCAGTACGGCGGCGCCATCGCCCTCGGGCACCCGCTGGCCTCCTCCGGCGTCCGGCTGATGACTCAGCTGGCCCGGCAGTTCGCCGAGCACCCCGAGGTGCGCTACGGCCTGACCGCGATGTGCGTCGGGTTCGGCCAGGGCGCCTCGGTGATCTGGGAGAACCCCCACTATGTCGCTGAGAACGCAGCAGGAAACGGAGCGCACCTGTGAACACGCCGGACTTCGCCGACGAGGTCGTCACCCGGGCCCTGGTCCGCTACCTCAAGGTCCCAGGGATGACCGGTGAGTTCGCGCTGATCACCCTGGACAACGGCCACGACCACACCCGGCCCTCCACGTTCGGCCCGGCTGGGCTGCGGTCGCTGTCCGAGGCGGTGGATCAGATCACCGCCCACTCGCCCAAGGTCAGCGCCGTCGGGATCACCGGCAAACCGTTCATCTTCGCGGTAGGCGCCGACATCTCCGGTATCGGCCTGGTGGCTGAGCGGGCTCAGGCGCTGGCCATCGCCCAGGAAGGGCACCGGGTCTTCGCCCGTGTCAAGAACTTGGACGTGCCCACCTTCGCCTTCGTCAACGGCGCGGCGCTGGGCGGCGGTCTGGAGCTGGCGCTGCACTGCGACTACCGGACCGTCTCAAGCTCCGCGGCGGCGGTCGCTTTTCCCGAATGCTTCCTCGGACTGGTGCCGGGCTGGGGTGGAACGCAACTGCTGCCGAACCTGATCGGGGCCGACAAGGCCGTCCGGGTCATCATCGAGAACGCGCTGAACCAGAACAAGATGCTCAACCCCAAGCAGGCCACCGAGTTCGGCATCTTCGACGCCCTGCTGGACTCGGCCGACTTCCTGTCCGAGTCACTGCGCTGGGCGGCCGAGGTCCTGGACGGCGCCCGCACCCCCTCGCGGCCCGAGATCGACCGCGGCGCCGGCTGGGACGCCGCGCTTGCCAAGGGCAAGGCAGCCGCGGACGCCAAGCTGCACGGCAGCGCTCCGGCGCCCTACCGCGCGCTGGAGCTGATCGAGCTGGCCCGGACGGCTGGCTTCGAAGAGGGCACCGCGGCCGAGGACGAGGCGCTGGCGGACCTGATCATGGGCGATGAGCTGCGCAGCGGCCTGTACGCCTTCGACCTGGTCAACAAGCGCGCCAAGCGGCCGGCCGGCGCTCCGGACAAGTCGCTGGCCCGCAAGATCACCAAGGTCGGCGTGGTCGGCGCCGGGTTGATGGCCGGCCAGTTGGCTTTGCTGTTCGTCCGCCGGCTCGAGGTGCCCGTGGTGCTCACCGACCTCGACCGCGAGCGGCTGGACAAGGGCGTCGGCTACGTCCACGGCGAGATCGACGGCCTGCTGGCCAAGTCCCGGATCAGCCGAGACCAGGCCAACCGGCTCAAGGCGCTGGTGACCGGGTCGCTGACCAAGGACGCCTTCGCCGACGCCGACTTCGTGATCGAGGCGGTCTTCGAGGAGCTGTCGATCAAGAAGGCGGTCTTCGCCGAACTGGAGCAGCACCTGTCCCCCGAGGCGATCCTGGCGACCAACACCTCGTCGCTGTCGATCACCGAGATGGCAGCGGAGCTGCGCCATCCCGAGCGGGTGGTGGGTTTCCACTTCTTCAACCCGGTCGCGGTGCTGCCGCTGCTGGAGATCGTCCGGGGCGCCAAGACCGACGACGCGTCGCTGGCGACCGCGTTCGCGGTGGCCAAGACGCTGAAGAAGTCCGCCGTTCTGGTGTCTGACGCCCCGGCCTTCGTGGTGAACCGGCTGCTGACCCGCTTCCTGGGCGAGGTCACCGCAGCCGTGGACGAGGGCACCCCGATCGAGGTCGCCGACCGCGCGCTGGCGCCGCTGGGCCTGCCGATGTCACCGTTCGTCCTGCTGGCCCTGGTCGGGCCGGCGGTGGCCCTGCATGTCGCCGAGACGATGCACGCGGCCTTCCCCGACCGCTACGACGTGTCGGAGAATCTGCGCCGGCTGGTCGAGGCCAAGAAGTCCGGTGTCTACGTGTGGGACTCCGGCAGCCCGGAGGTCGACCCGGAGGTGGCCCAGCTGTTCCAGTTCGGGGACCGGCCCTCCACCGAGGAGCAGGTCCGCGACCGGGCGCTGGCCGCGCTGGCGCAGGAGATCGACCTGATGCTGGCCGACGGTGTGGTCGCCGCGCCGCAGGACATCGACCTGTGCATGCTGCTGGGCAGTGGCTGGCCGTTCCACCTCGGCGGCGTCACCCCGTACCTGGACCGCCAGGGCGTCTCGGAGAAGGTCCGCGGCAGCCGGTTCCTGGCGCCTGGGGTCGCCAGCGTTCCCAGCGCCTGAGCGTCTTGCGCCCTGAGCGCCTGAGCGCCAAGGCGCCAAGGCGCTCAGGCGCTCAGGCGCTCAGGCAGTCAGCGTCGGTCGGTCGGTCAGGGCATCTCGGCGATGGCGTGCAGGTCATCGGGCCCCAGGTCCAGCAGCGAGGCCTGGTTGGTCCCCGGCCGGTAGCCCACCACGGTGGCATCGGCTCCGAGCGCCACGACCTGGCCGTTCCACCACAGCGGTCGCAGCGGCGCCTCGATCGGAAAGCCGTCCGGCTGCAGAGCCGGGATCGACGGTGTCGCCGATCCGGAGCTGGCCGAAGGCCCGCCGCTCGCCGTGGAGCTGGCCGCCGATCCCGTCACGCCCACCGTGCTGGAGCCGCTGACGGTCACCGTGGGCCCGGACTGCCCCGACGTCGCCGGCTGGCTGCTGCGAACGGGTCGACTGCTCGGGGCCGGCGGTTGGACCAGCGCCAGCACCTCGACCCGGTCGGTGCCCAGGTTCTGCAACTGCGCCACCATCAGCCGGCGCCGGGACCCGACCTGGGCGTACACCGCGAACGCCGAGCCGTCGGGGTCGAAGCTGGCCGGGCCGGTCACCACGCTGATGCCCCGGGTCGGTTGGAACCACCGCACCCCCGCGACGGTGGTCGGGCTGGCCGAGGCTGAGGGCGAGGACGAGCCGGTCGCCGAGGGCGGCCTGCTGGACGCCGGCCGGCTGCTCGACGTCGACGGGCTGGCAGTGCTGGTGGCCGTGGAGTTGGCGTAGCGCAACGGCATCAGCCCGAACCGGCGAACGGCCACGTCCCACACCAGCAGGTTCTCGGCATCGGCGGTCAACGGGTGCACCGGGCCCAACTCGCGCAGGGAGTTGTCGGGCCGGATCAGCGTCGCCGCGGCCGACAGCGGCTCCAGGGCCACGCCGTTGTCAAAGACCCGGTTGACCGGCTTCCAGACCACCAGGCCCACGGCGGTGTCGGCGGCCATCCGGGCGCCCGTCGGCAGGAAGCGGGAGAAGCTGATAGGCCGGCCGGTGGCGTCATAGCGCCGCACGGCGAAGTCGCGAAGATCTGGTGGCCCGGTCGGACTCGGACTCGCCGACGCCGTCCGGCTGGCGGTCGAAGACCCGCTCGCGCTGGCCGACGCGCCGCCGACCAGCCGGCCGGGCTCGGTCAGCCCGGTCTCCACCAGCACCGCCGTCCTGCCGGTCGCGCCCGTGATCACCGCGTCGGCCGGTCCGAGGTCGCGGACCGTCAGGTTCGGCTGCACGGCATAGGCCCGCTGACGGCCGTCCAGGGCAGCCAGCACCACACTGAGCCCGCGGCCGGTCATCACCGACAACGGTCTGGCCGCAGGTGGCAACGGCACCCGCCGGACGCTGGTGGACTGCCGGGACTCCACCGTCCCGGCCCGGATCACCAGCAGCGCCGGGACAGCCGCGGGCGCCGTCGGGCTGCCGCTCACCCTGACCGAGGTGCCGCTGGGCCGGGAGGAGGGCTGCGGCTCGCCGTTGGCGATGAGGATCGCGGCAAGCACCAGCAGCACCACCACCCCGAAGCCGGGAGAGCTGGTCCACGGTGGCAGCCGAAGCCGCAAACGGGTCATCGACGCTGGTCGCTAGGAGATCAGCGATGCTTCGGTGTCGGCCGAGGCGGGAAAGGAGACCTCGACCCGCAAGCCGCCGGTCGGCTGGGCGGTGGCTGCGATCGACCCGTTGTGCGCGTCCACGATCGCCCGGACGATCGACAGCCCCAGGCCGGCGCCTCGTTGACCGGTGCGGGCCCGTCCGCCGCGCCGGAAGGCGTCGAAGAGCCCCTCGACCTCCTCAGGCTGAACCGACACACCGCTGTTGACCACCACGATCCGTGAGGTGCGGTTGGGCCCGGAACCGGCCGACTCGGTCTTGATCTGAACCCAGCCGCCGGGCACGTTGTAGCGCACCGCGTTCTCGACCAGGTTGCCGATCACCCGCTCCAGCAACCGCGGGTCACCGGTGGTGTTCACCGGCGGGCCCTCGGCTGTGATGGTGATGTCACGGGTGACCGCCTCGGCCTTGGCCGCCGCGACCGCGTTGGGGATCAGCTCGTTGAGCGTGACCTCCTCGGTCAGCTCCAGGCTCTGGCCCTCGCGTCCCTGCAGCCTGGCCAGCGCCAGCAGGGCGTCCACCAGTTTCTGGGCGCGGTTGGTGGCCTCACGGACCACTTCGCCCATGCGCCGCAGCTCGTCCGGCGGGGCGTCGGGGTCGGACAAGGTCACGTCCAGCTCGGTCTGGATCACCGCCAGCGGGGTCCGCAACTCGTGGCTGGCGTTGGCCACGAAGCGGCGTTGGCTGCCGAAGGCGGCGTCCAACCGCCCGAGCATCTCATCGAAGGTGTCGGCCAGCTCGCGCAGCTCGTCGTCGGGCCCGCCAAGGCCGATGCGCTCGCTGAGGGTCTTGGTCGACAGCTGCCGGGCGGTCGCGGTGATCCGGGCGACCGGGCGTAGCGCCTGCCGGGCCAGCAGGTAGCCGCCGATCGCGCCGATCAGGACGATCACCCCGAAGTACAGCAACCCGTTGCTGAGCAGGTAATGCAGGGCTCCGGAGCGCATCACCGCGCGTGCCTCGGACGGGTTCCAGGTCGTCATGCCGCCGGTGGCCTTGTCGGTGATGGTGACGTCACCCGTATTCGGCGGCAATGCGATCTGGCTGAGCGCCCGGTCCAGCAGGATGTAGGACGTGGCCAGTAGCGCAGCACCGATGAGCAGCACCAGGGCGCCGTAGAGCAGCGCCATCCGGATCCGCAGCGATGGCTGCACCAGTCTCACTGGTCGGTCGAACCCCCAGTCTCTTCGTCGGCGGCAGGCGGGGTGATCAGGGTGGGATCCACCCGGTAGCCCGAGCCCACCACAGTCTCGATGACCGGCGGCTCTCCGAGCTTGCGGCGCAGGGTCATCATGGTCACCCGGACTGTGGTCGTGAACGGATCAGCGTGCTCGTCCCAGACCCGGTCGAGCAGCTCCTCGCTGGAGACGACGACGCCGGCTGCCGACAGCAACGTCTCGAGCACGCCGAATTCCTTGCGGGTCAGGTCGACGTTGCGCCCGGACCGGGTGACGGTGCGCTTGGAGGGGTCCAGCACCAGGTCACCGGCCTGCAGCACCGGCGGGGCGGCCGGCGTCGCACGGCGACCCAACGCCCGCACCCGGGCCACCAGCTCGGCGAAGGCGAACGGCTTGGCGAGGTAGTCATCAGCGCCCAGCGCCAGGCCCTCGACCTTGTCCTCGATCGAGCCGCTGGCGGTCAGCATGATCACCCGGGTCAGCACGCCCTCGTCGGTCAGCGACCGGCAGATCTCGTCACCGCTCTTGCCCGGCAGGTCGCGGTCGAGCACCACCACGTCGTAGCGGGTGGTGGTCGCCTTGCTGAATCCCTCGTCGCCGTCGTAAGCGACGTCGACCGCCATTCCCTCTCTGCGCAGGCCACGCACAACGGCATCCGCCAGCTGGGTCTCGTCTTCAACCACAAGTACGCGCACGCGCCATCTCCGCCTCTGGATGACCTCGACCGCGGGTGAGGTCGCAGGTGTTGCACACAACGATCTCATGGACACCAGGCCCTTGTGGGCAGGAGGTCACTCTCGGCGACGGTCAGTGTCCTGCGCGGGCCCGTGACCGGCCGAGAAGAGCTCACTGGTCCGGTCAGAGGGCCTGTCGCCACGTCCGAGCACCGCCGCCGCGAACTCGATCGCCCGGCGGGAGATGCCCTGCGGGGTCAGGCCGATGGCCGCACGCACCTCGGCCACCTTTCCGTGCTCGAGGAAGTCGGCCGGAATGCCGATCTGGCGGGTGGCGACGGGCAGGTCCCGTTCGCCGAGGTATTGGGCGAACCGTGAGCCGGCGCCGTTGACGACCACGCCGTCCTCGACCGTGATCAGCACCGCGGCTTGGGCCGCGAAGTCGGCCAGCGCCGGCGGCACCGGGCTGACCCACCGCGGGTCGATCACCCGGACGGTGTAGCCGGCTTCACCGATCCGCTCGGCGGCGTCGAGGACGTCCGGCGCCATCGCGCCCACTGAGACCAGCAGGACGTCGACCGGGCCGGTGGCAGTCTCGGCCAGCACGTCGACACCGCTCACCGAGCGCAGCGCCACGATGTCAGCGCCCAGCGGAGTCTTGGGGTAGCGCAGCACCGAGGGCGCGTCGTCGATCGCCAGGCACTCGATCAGCGCGGCTCGCAGCGTGGGCTCGTCACGCGGCGCCGCCACATGGATGCCGGGGACGACGCCGAGCATCGCCAGGTCCCACATCCCGTGGTGGCTGGCGCCGTCCTCGCCGGTCACCCCGGCCCGGTCCAGCACCAGGGTGACCCCCGCCTTGTGCAGCGCCACATCCATCAGCAACTGGTCGAAAGCCCGGTTGAGGAAGGTGGCATACAGCGCGATCACCGGGTGCAGGCCGGCCGCGGCCATCCCTGCGGCCGAGGTCAGCGCGTGCTGCTCGGCGATCCCGACGTCGAAGCAGCGGTGCGGGAACTCGGCCGCGAACGCGCCAAGGCCCACCGGGTCCAGCATCGCGGCGGTGATGGCGACCACGTCATCGCGGACGCCGCCCACCCGGACCATCTCTTCGGAGAACACCCCGGACCAGGTCTGGCCGCCCTTGCTCAGCGACTCGCCGGTCTCGGGGTCGAAGGCGCCGCCGCCGTGCATGTGGTCGGCCAGGTGGTTCTCGGCCGGGGCGTAGCCGTAGCCCTTGCGGGTCACGCAGTGCACCAGCACCGGACCCTCGAACTGCCGGGCCAGCTCAAAGGCGTGCTCCAGGGCGACGAGGTCGTGGCCGTCCACCGGGCCCATGTACTTCAGCCCCAGGTCCTCGAACATGCCCTGCGGAGCGAGCAGGTCCTTCATCCCCCGCTTGAGCCCGTGCAGCGCGCCGTACAGCGGGGGGCCGACCACCGGCGTCCGGCCCAGGGTCTCCTTGACATTGCCCAGCATGCGCTCGTAACCCGGACGCAGCCGCAGGCCGGCCAGGTGCTCGGCCAGGCCGCCGATCGTCGGCGAGTAGGAGCGGCCGTTGTCGTTGACCACGATCACCACCGGCCGGTCGGAGGTGGCGATGTTGTTCAGCGCTTCCCAGCACATCCCGCCGGTCAGGGCGCCGTCGCCGACCACCGCGACCACCGGCCGCCGGTCGCCGCGCACGTCGAAGGCCTTGGCCAAGCCGTCGGCGTAGGACAGCGCCGTCGAGGCGTGGGAGTTCTCGATCCAGTCGTGCTCGCTCTCGGCGCGGCTTGGGTAGCCCGACAACCCCCGGCTCTGCCGCAAGCTGGCGAAGTTCTCGTGCCGGCCGGTGACGATCTTGTGCACGTAGCTCTGGTGCCCGGTGTCGAACAGGATCGGCTCGGTCGGCGAGTCGAACACCCGGTGCAGCGCCAGGGTGAGCTCGACCGCGCCCAGGTTGGGCCCCAGGTGCCCGCCGGTCCGGGACACGTTGCGCACCAGGAAGTCGCGTATCTCGATAGCCAGCGACCCGAGCTCCTCCGGGCTGAGCTGACGCAGGTCCGCAGGGCAGGAGATCCGGCTCAGAAGAGGGCTCACAGAGCGTCAGCCTACTTGGAACGTGCCGCCTTCGTGGGCCTGCTTGCCCTGTTGCACCGCGTCGAGTCGCGCCTAGCCGGCCGGTGTGCCCGCCGGGCCGCCCGGGCGCAACACGGCGACGCACTCCACGTGATGGGTCATCGGAAAGGCGTCAAAAGCCGATAGCTCGTCGAGCCGCCAGCCCGCGTCCATCGCGAACCGGACATCGCGGGCAAGCGCGGCCGGGTCACATGCGACATAGACGATTATCCGGGGCTCGGCGGCCATGACCGCGCCGAGCACCTCGCGTCCGGCGCCGCTGCGCGGTGGGTCCAGCACCACGATGCTCACCCCGCGCGGCTGGCCCGGCCCTGCCAGTTCGACAGCGGCCGCGGCGATCGACTCGGCGCTGACAGCGGCGCGTCGCACAGCGGCCCACGGCTGGTCTGCCAGGTTGTGACCGGCGTCGGTGACCGCGTCCGCCTCGGACTCCAGGCCCACCACCCTGCCGGTGGCCGTCACCGCTGCGGCCAGCGCCGCGGTGAACAGCCCGGAGCCGGCGTACAGGTCCAGCACCCGCTCGCCCGGACGCGGCTCCGCCGCTCGCAGCACCGTCTCGGTGAACACCTCGGCCGCCCGCGGGTGGGTCTGCCAGAAGCCTGCCGGATGCACCGTGAAGAGGCGGCCGGCGACGGAGTAGCGCAACGCCGGCGGCCCGGACAGCTGCTCGGTGCTCAGCACCGGCCGGGTCGCCCGCCGTCGGTCGCCCCGCCGCCGGTCACCCTGGCGATGCCGGGCCGGGCGTTGCCGGTGAGCCAGTTCGACCACCTCTCCCCGGTCATCGACAGCCACCTCAAGCTCGGCCAGGCCCGGCCACTCGGCCTGCAGCGCGCCGGCGTCACCCACCCCGGCCGCGCCGATCGGGCAGTGGGTCAGCGGCACGACGTGATGCGAGCGGTGCGCGCGCAACCCCAGCTCACCGCCGGGGCCGACGGCGAACCGGACCCGCCGGCGCCAGCCGAGCCCGTCGCCGTCATCCAGAGGCTGCACCGTGACAGCTCGCCGCAGCCCGGCCAGCCGGCTCAGCTGCTCGGCCACCACCACCGCCTTCAGGGCGCGCTGGCCCGGCAGCGAGACATGCTGGAAGTCGCAGCCCCCGCAACCGCCGGGCCGGGCATAAGGACAGGGTTGGCGGACCCGGTCAGGCGCCGCGGTGCGGATCTCGACGGCGTCTGCCCGGCAGAACGAGCCGCCGCGGTCCTCGGTCACCTCGGCCACCACCGTCTCACCGGGCAGGGCGTGCCGGACGAAGATCACTCGCCCCTCGTGACGGGCGACGCAGTGCCCGCCATGGGCGATCGCCTCGACCCGCACCTCCAGCCGGTGGCCCAGCCAGCTTTCGGCAGTGGCCGCTTGCGGCTGCTCCCGGTCCGCTCGCTGGTTCACCAGGACAGCCTATGCACCTGCCCCGGCAGGCACGTGGCTGAGCCGCCTGCGCCCGGGCCCGTCGGCGGGATCGCCGGATGCCAGACGGTTTCGGACGGACGTGTGTAGCGTCCCGGGAGTGCACATCGTCGTCATGGGATGCGGACGGGTCGGATCCACCCTCGCGCACCACCTGCAGCGCCTGGACCACAGCGTGGCCGTCATCGACCAGGAGCCGGCGGCGTTCCGACGGCTGGGTGAGAACTTCAAGGGCGCCATGATCGCCGGCGTGGGTTTCGACCGCGACACCCTGGTCGACGCGGGAATCGAGAAGGCCGACGCCTTCGCCGCGGTGTCCAGCGGCGACAACTCCAACATCATCGCCGCCAGGGTGGCCCGAGAGACCTTCGGCGTCGGTCACGTGGTGGCCCGGATCTATGACCCGCTGCGTGCCGAGGTCTACGAGCGCCTGGGAATCCCCACCATCGCCACGGTGCCCTGGACGGCCAACCGGCTGTTGAAGAACCTGCTGGGCGGCGCCATCGACGAGGAGTGGCGCGATCCCACCGGCCAGGTCGTCATGCTGCACGTCATCCTGGCCGAGGCCTGGGTCGGCCGGCGGCTGACCAGCTTCGAGACGGCCACCGGCTGTCGGGTGGCGCTGATCAGCCGGTTCGGCAAGGGCGAGCTGCCCACCCAGGGCACCGTGGTGCAGGCCGGCGACGAGCTGCACGTGACCGCCACCGACGATCTCACCGAGGGCATCCGGGCCGCGGCCGGGGCCGGCCCGCTAGGAGGGCACCACTGATGCGCATCGTCATCGCCGGCGCCGGCGCGGTCGGCCGGTCGATCGCCCGGGAGCTGCTGGACAACGGCCACCGGGTGATGCTGATTGACAAGGACGCCGGCAAGGTCCGGCCGGAGCGGATCGCCGGCGCCGACTGGATGCAGGCCGACGCCTGCGAGCTGTCCAGCCTGGAGGACGCCGAGCTGCAGGAATGCGAGGTCGTGATCAGCGCGACCGGCGACGACAAGGTGAACCTGGTGGTGTCGCTGCTGGCCAAGACCGAGTTCTCGGTTCGCCGGGTGGTGGCCCGCATCAATCACCCGGCCAACGAATGGCTGTTCAACGAGTCCTGGGGCGTCGACGTCGCGGTCTCGACGCCGCGGGTGCTGGCCGCGCTGGTCGAGGAGGCGGTCTCGGTCGGCGACGTGGTGCGGCTGTTCACCCTGCGCGAGGGCCAGGCCAACCTGATCGAGGTCACCCTGCCCGCCAGCGCGCCGTGCGTCGGAGTGCCGCTGCGCGACCTTCAACTTCCCGCGGATGCGGCGATGGTCGCGATCATCCGCGGCTCCCGAGTCATCGTGCCGACCCCGGACGAGCCGCTGGAACCCGGTGACGAGCTGCTATTCGTCGCCCTTCCGGAGGCTGAGCCCGCCATCCGGCGCGCTGTCTGCGCCGCGTGACCCGGTCGCCGGCCCGGTAGCCGCGGGTTCGGAGGCCGGCTCGGTCGCTTCCAACCCGGGCGCCCCTGCCGCTTGCGGCGCCGACGGCTGCGCTTCGAGCCGGTGCCGGGCTCGGCGAACGACCCAGAACACCACGGCCACCACAGCCAGGTAGAGCGGCAGCCCCATCACCAGCTTGGTCACCGCCAGCAGCCCGGTGCGGTTGTCCTGGAACAGGCTCAGCTGCACCACCGCCCGCGCCGTGAACATCGCCAGCACGGCCATCGTCGCGACGTCGTAGGCCCGGCGCAGTTCGCGCAGCTTGTGCCAGCGCATGCCCGGCGGCAGCGGCGAGGGGTCCAGGTACTCCCAGATCACCCCGACCAGCGGTCGCCGCACGAGCAGCGACAGCGCGAACAGGCCCGCGTATCCGAACGCCGCGGCGATGCCGAGCAGAAAGAACCCGCGGGCCTCGCCGGTGCGGGCGGCGATCGTGGCGGCGATGGCCACGCTGAACAGCCCGGTCAGCACCTGCTGGACCGGCTGGCGGCGGGCCATCCGGTAACCGGCGACCAGCACCCCCGAAGCCAGCGCGGCGATGACCGCCGAGCGCAGACCGCCCAGCGTGTTGGCGATCACGAAGACCACCAGCGGGATCGCGGCGACGATCGTCCCCGACCAGCCGCCCATCGAGTTCAGGATCTGCTGGCGGGTCTGGTCGCGCAGACCTTCCGAGGACTGCTCCGACGGCGCCAACGATCTAGCCGTCCTGCGGCTCAGTCGCCTCGGCGGCCGCCAGCTGCTCGACGGCCTCCTTGGGCAGCTGCAGCGGGACCGGGTCGCGAACCGGCAGCGGGTCATTGCCGCGGACCACCACCAGGCCGCGGAAGGCCGCCAGGAACGGCTGGGCCTGCTCGTCCTCCATCGCCGGCGCGCCGGCCAGCATGGCCCGCAGGAACCAGCGCGGGCCGTCGACGCCCACGAACCGCACCGGGGTCAGGCCTCCGGGCACCGGCAGCCGGCCGACCAGCTCGAGACCGAACTCGCCCTCCTGCTCCGAGACGGTGCCGCCCTGCGAAGAGATCGAAGCCTTGATCTCGGCGCGGATCTCGTCCCAGATGCCGTCCTTCCTCGGCGCGGCGAAGACGCCGAGCTGCATCTGACCGGTCGGGTTGAGCAAGGTCACGCCGACGACCTGACCGTCCTCACCCACCTCGACCCGGATCTCCAGGCCAGAGTCGGCCGGCACCCGCAGCGCGCCCAGGTCGAGCCGCTCGGTGTCGTCAGCCGGGCTGTCGGCGACGTCGTAGGGGCCGGTGGTCGGCAGGCTCTCGTGCGGACGCCTGGTCTCCCACGGCGGCGTGGCATCGAGCTTTGACTGCTCGGTGCGCTTCTCCTTGCGCCGAAGCGCCATCACTGATCGTCTCCTCTGTTGTTCGCCGCCGGATCGCTGACCGCTGAAGCCGCCACCCGCAATGCCCCGGCGCCCCCGGTCGAGCCGTGTCCGGCAGCGCCGCGGACGGAGTCGGGAAGCAGCTCCACCAGCTCGAACCGGGCCTGCTCGACCCTCTGAATGACCAGTTGCGCGATCCGGTCACCGCGGCGCAACTCGACGGCCTTGTCGCGATCGTGGTTGACGACGATGACTTTGATCTCGCCACGGTAGCCCGAATCGATGGTGCCTGGCGCGTTGACCATACCCAGGCCGGTGCGCCAAGCCAGACCGGAGCGCGGTTGGACGAATCCGGCGTAACCGGCGGGCAGCGCGATGGCCAGGCCGGTCGGCAGCAACGCTCGCTCGCCGGGCCCCAGCCGGACGTCGACCATGGTGCACAGGTCCGCGCCGGCGTCGCCTTCGAGGGCGTAGCTGGGCAGCGGCGCGTCGGGGTGCAGCCGCCGCACTTTGACCGCCAGTGGCAGCGGCCCCGGCGCGGTGGCCGCCGCGGCCGTTGCCTCTGCGCTGTCTGCGGCGCTCAGCGGTCCAATCGTCACAGGGCAAAAGGCTACCCTCGTCGGGTGCGCAACCCAGCGACCCATCGAAGGCGACCGGTCACCCAGCAGGCCGGCTACTTCGAGCGGCTGCGGACGCCGTGGTGGTGGTACCTGGGCGCGGTCGGAGTGTCGGTGTTGCTCGGCCTGGAATTCGCCGTGGCGATCGCCGGCTGGGTCGCCTGGGCGCCGTTCGCGATCCTGCTCCCGACCACCCTGCTGGTCGTGCGGCGGCTCTCGTCGGGCCGCGTCGCCGTCGACGGCTCCACCCTGCTGGCCGGCGACCGCAGCCTGGCGCTGGCCGAGGTCGAGCAGGTTATCGACCTCAACGCCACCGAGTTGCGCCGGCTGGTGGGGCGGCACAGCGATCCGCTGGCCTTCACCTACATCCGGTCCTGGATCGGGCCGGGTGTGCAACTGGTCCTGCGGCCGCCAGCCGATCCGCAACCGGCCGAGCGCTACCCCGAGCCGTACTGGGTGGTGTCCACCCGGCGCCCTGACCGGTTACTGGCCGCCATCGGCGGCGCAACCGGCGGGCTGGCGGCTCCGGGCCGACCGCCCACCAGCTGAGACACTCGGCCAGAACCAGCCAGCCCAGAACCCGCCAGACCACCAGCTCAAACCCCTGCCAGCTCAAACCCCCGCCAGCTCAACCCCCGCCAGCTCAGCCCGAACAGGAGTTCGCCCGTGTCACTCGGACGTTTTGAAGGCCAGGTGGCGCTGATCACCGGCGCCAGCCGTGGGATCGGCTTCGCGGTCGCGCAGCGGTTGGTGTCCGAAGGCGCCCGGGTCTGCCTCACCGCGCGCAAGCAGCCGGCGCTGGAGGCGGCGGTGGCCGAGCTGGGCGGGCCCGAGCACGCGATCTTCGCCGCCGGTTCCGGTGACGACCCCGAGCACCAGGCGGCGGCGGTGGAGGCGACGATGGCAGCCTTCGGCCGGCTGGACGTGCTGGTCAACAACACCGGCATCAACCCCACGTTCGGGCCGTTGCTGGAGATCGAGGACCGGCTGGCCCGCAAGATGTTCGACGTGAACGTGCTGTCGGCGCTGTCCTGGATCAGGTTGGCGCACCGGGCCTGGCTGGCCGAGCACGGCGGCGCCGTGGTCAACATCGCCTCGGTGGCCGGGCTCGGTGTCTCCCCCGGCATCGCCTTCTACGGCATGACCAAGGCCGCCCTGATCAACCTGACCAAGCAACTGGCGGTCGAGCTCTCGCCCGGGGTCCGGGTCAACGCGGTGGCGCCGGCGGTGGTGAAGACCAAGTTCGCCGAGGCGCTCTACGTCGGCAACGAGGAAGCCGTCGCGGCGAACTACCTGCTCAAGCGACTCGGCGAACCCGCCGACATCGGCGCCGCGGTGGCCTACCTGGCCTCGGCCGACGCGGCGTGGACGACGGGTCAGACTCTGGTGATCGACGGCGGGATGATCGGCGGCCTCTGAGGCAGGGGCGGACGGCGGTGTCGGACGGCGGCCTTTGAGGCAAGATCGGACGGCGGCCTTTGAGGCAAGATCGGACGGCGGTGTCGGACGGCGTCAGAGACGTCCCGGCCGCTCAGACCTGGCGAAACCAGCGCTCCTCGTTGAGCACTCGAAGTTCGGCGAGCAACGTCTCGCCGAGGGCCTTGGTGGCGCGGCGGTTGACCTCCGCGCCGGCCACCGCGCCGGCCAGGAACGGCGCCAGCGACGTGGCGCTGCGGCCGACCTTGCGCAGCAGCTGGCTGCGCAGCTCGCGTTTGGCCGCGGCGCCGAATGCCGCGATCGGGCCCGCGCCGCCCGTCTGCGGCGAGATCGCGCGGCGCCGGATCCACGACATCAGGTAAGCGCTGGCCCGATCCGAGACGGTGCCCTGCGCAGGGCGCTCCAGTAGCTCGTGCAACTCCGCGACCAGCTTCAACTCCACCGCGGTCACGCTCAGCGTCTCGGCGGCAAGCTGGACCGGCGCGGCGAGCAGCAGCGGCGGGCTGAGGAACTGCACGGCGGCCAGGCCGCCGGCGGCGGCGCCGAGGCCGGCGGTGGCCTGGGTCGCGTGCCGGATCAGCCGCTCGGCGATCTCGATGTCGCTCTGGCCCGGGTACTGGCGGCGCAGCGCATGGGCGTCACGGACCGGAATCCGCGGGGCCAGCTCGATGATGAGGTCTGCCAGCCACCGTCCGGCAGCCACGGCGCGGATGCCGGAGGCTCTGGCGCTTCGGGTGAGTGCGGGGATCAGGGCCGCCAGCGCTCGCTGGCGCCTGCGCCGGTCACTGGCGCCTGCCTCGCCTTCGGCCTCTGAAGCCGTCGCTCGGGCCAGCAGCTCCGCTATCTCATGGTTGGCCATGACTCACCTTGCCATGGCCGATGGGCATGGCAGAGCGGCCGGCCCCCGACAAGGGTCGCCGGCCGCCGTACGGTGAGCAGCTGTCAGGCGCAATCCCGGCAGATCGGCTGGCCGTTCTTCTCACGCGCCAGCCGACTGCGGTGGTGCACCAGAAAACAACTGGAACAGGTGAATTCGTCATCCTGCTTGGGCAGCACCCGGACGGTGAGCTCTTCGCCGGAGACGCTGGACAGATCTGCCCCGGGCAACTCCAGCGACTCGGCCAGCTCGGTCTCATCGACATCGATCGATCCCGACTGCGCCTCCGCCCGGCGGGCTTTCAACTCCTCGAGCGAGTCTTCGTTCAGTTCATCTACGTCGCCCCTGCGAGGGGCGTCATAATCGGTGGCCACTACTTGTCAACTCCTTGATCAATCCCAGGTGCACACGATCCGGCTGTCTGGACCACCGGCAGTCGACACTGCGCCGCTGGCGCGGAACCGTATCGCGTTACGCCTGCGCTCCAACGACCGGGCAGCCCTCACCATTCCCGAGGCTGGTCCGGCTAGGCTGGCGACCCAGATACGACTCGTAAGCAGGAGGTTAATCGTCCGACATGTCAACTATGACACGGCGTCGGCCGCTGCCTGCTCTGGCCTTTCTGCTGGTGCTCACCGCCCTCACCAGCATCGTGTGGTGGCGCGTGCTGCACCGTCCCGAGCCGACCGAGGCCACCGGGTCGCCGTCTGCTTCACAGTCGGCCCAGTGCACGCCGGGCGCCGGGGCGATCCGGCTGCCCACCCCGGCCTCGGTCACCGTCACGGTGCTCAACGGCGCCGGCCGTGACCGGCTGGCCACCCAGGTCACCGGCCAGCTCAAGAGCCGCGGTTTCAAGGTAGGCACGCCCGGCACGACCTCGGCGCTGACCGGGGTCGGCGAGATCCGGTTCGGCCCCACCGGCCGGGCCGGCGCGACCCTGCTCAGCTATCACCTGCCCGGCGCCAAGCTCACCCCCGGCAACCGGACGGATGCCAAGGTCGACGTGGTGCTCGGCGCCGGCTACCGGTCGTTGGCGACCACTCAGACGGCCAGCCGAGCGGTCGCCGGCGCCGGCAAACCCTGCTGAGGATCAGCAAAACCCTGCTGAGGGTCAGCCGATATCGGCCACCCCGATCGCGGTGAGCAGGTCGAAGAACTCCTCGGCGCGCTCGGGATGCGCCCCGGCGACCATCTCGACGCCCGCCGGCCGGCCGCGAAGTCCTGAGGTGGCCACGCCTGCTTCGGAGGCGATCAGCAGCCCGGCCGCGAAGTCCCACTCACCCAGCGGCCCCTCGTAGTACAGATCCACCCAGCCGGCCGCCAGCGCGCACAGGTCCAGGGCCGCCGAGCCCAACCGGCGCAGGTTGCCCACCCGGCCCAGCAACTGCCCCACCGCCTCTCCCTGGCGCGCCCGGCGAGCCGGGTCGTAGCTGAACCCGGTTGCCACCACCGCCTCATTCAGCGGCGCCGGCCGGGGGCCGGTCAGCCGGCGGTCGCCGAGGAAGGCGCCGTGTCCGACGGCTGCCCGGAAGACGTGCCCCGAGGAGGGGTTGAGCACGCAGCCGGCCACTGTCCGGCCCTGCACCTGGGCTGCGATCGAGACCGCGAACTGGGGCAGTCCGAGCATGTAGTTGACGGTGCCGTCGATCGGGTCCAGCACCCAGCGCACCGGCGCGCCGGCCAGCTGAGCCGCGCCAGCCCGCTCGCCACCCTCCTCCCCGAGGATCGAGTCGTGTGGACGCAGCTGCGCCAGAGCCGTGCGGAGGTGCTCCTCCACCGCGTGGTCGGCGTCGGTGACCACGTCGGTCACCGAGCTCTTGGTGCTGACCGACAGCCCGGCCGCCTGATGGCGCAACATCAGCGCCCCAGCCTGGCCGGCCAGCTCGACGGCGAGGTCGGCCAGCCGCACCGGATCAGGCACTGAACCGGCTGATCCGGAGCCGTCTGCCGGCTGTGAGCGTTGCGTCATCTGCCACCTCTCCAGCCAGTGCCGATATGGTTTGAAGGTAGACCCCTAGCCAGCGGAGGAACGATGACCGCGCCAGTGTCAGACCAGTCCCAGTCTCAGCTCGATGCGGCATTCGGCGTCGACATCGGCGGCAGCGGCATCAAAGGCGCTGTCGTCGACACCCTGACCGGTGAGCTGAGGACCCAACGAGTGCGGATTCCGACGCCCAAGCCCTCGACTCCGGACAACGTCGCCGAGGTGGTGGTTCAACTGGTCACCAGGGCCAACTGGACCGGCCCGGTGGGCGCCACCTTCCCGGCGGTGATCAAGAGCGGGGTGGCCCGGTCGGCGGCCAACGTCGACCCGTCCTGGATCGGCACCGACGTCGACGCGGTGTTCTCCAAGGCCACCGGCCTGGAGGTCACCGTGCTCAACGACGCTGACGCGGCCGGGCTGGCCGAGGTCCGCTTCGGCGCGGCCAAGGGCGTGACGGGCGTGGTGATCTTGCTGACCTTCGGCACCGGCATCGGCAGCGGCATCTTCCTCAACGGTCAGCTGGTGCCCAACTCCGAGCTGGGGCACCTCGAACTCGAGGGTCACGACGCGGAGTCGCGGGCGGCGGCCTCGGTCAAGGACAAGCAGAAGATGTCCTACAAGCAATGGGCAAAGCGCGTCCAGGCTTACATGGCCCATGTCGAGAAGCTGTTCTCCCCCGATCTGTTCATCGTCGGCGGCGGGGTGAGCAAGGACGCCGACCGCTGGGTGCCGCTGCTGAAGCTGCAGACACCGGTGCGGCCGGCCCAGCTGCTCAACAACGCCGGCATCGTAGGGGCGGCGATGGCGGCTGCCGAGCGCTGAATCTCTCTGCTCTGGCTACAATGGAGCGCGCAAGGGCACGGCACCAACGAAGGCATCGACATCACAGCGCTGATTCGGTGAACCCCAGCGGCTGGCTGACCCCACATACCTCCGCCGCACAGTGGGCCCATGCAGGGCCCGCCTTCACCGACGTGTAATCGCTGTATGAAAGGGCGTACGTGGTTCCCAGCGAATCCTCCGAGCAGCCGCAGGTCAGCGCCGCTGCGACGACAAGCCGAGCGGTGACCAAGACCGTCGCCGCCCCGGCCAAGAAAGCTCCTGCCAAGAAGGCGGCCGCCAAGAAGGCGCCAGCCAAGAAGGCGTCCGCGAAGACCACCACGACTCCGGACAGCGCTGTCGACGGGGCAGTCGTCGACCCGGCGCTTGAGGTCGAGCCGACCGACATCCCGCCCGACCTCGAGCTCGAAGAGGTTCCGATCGACGTCGAGGCCGACGCCGAGGTCGAGGAGACCCCTGACCCGCCGGAGGCGGAGTCCTCGGAGTTCACCTGGGACGAGGAGGAGTCCGAGGCGTTGCGGCAGGCGCGCAAGGACGCCGAGATGACCGCCTCGGCCGACTCGGTGCGCGCTTACCTCAAGCAGATCGGCAAGGTCGCGCTGCTCAACGCCGAGGAGGAGGTCGACCTCGCCAAGCGGATCGAGGCGGGCCTGTACGCCTCCGAGCGGCTGCGTCAGCTTGAGGTCGCCGGCGAGAAGCTGCCGTTGCAGCAGCGCCGGGACCTGAACTGGATCGTGCGTGACGGCGAGCGGGCCAAGAACCACCTGCTCGAGGCGAACCTGCGGCTGGTGGTGTCGCTGGCCAAGCGCTACACCGGGCGAGGGATGGCGTTCCTGGACCTGATCCAGGAAGGCAACCTGGGCCTGATCCGCGCGGTGGAGAAGTTCGACTACACCAAGGGCTACAAGTTCTCGACCTACGCCACCTGGTGGATCCGGCAGGCGATCACCCGGGCGATGGCCGACCAGGCCCGCACCATCCGGATCCCGGTGCACATGGTCGAGGTGATCAACAAGCTCGGCCGCATCCAGCGCGAGCTGCTGCAGGACCTGGGCCGCGAGCCGACGCCTGAAGAGCTCGCCAAAGAAATGGACATCACCCCGGACAAGGTGCTGGAGATCCAGCAGTACGCGCGTGAGCCCATCTCACTGGACCAGACCATCGGCGACGAGGGCGACAGCCAGCTCGGCGACTTCATCGAGGACTCCGAGGCGGTCGTCGCGGTCGACGCGGTGTCCTTCTCGCTGCTGCAGGACCAGCTTCAGCAGGTGCTGCAGACGCTGTCCGAGCGCGAGGCCGGCGTGGTCCGGTTGCGATTCGGTCTCACCGACGGCCAGCCGCGGACGCTGGACGAAATCGGTCAGGTCTACGGCGTCACGCGCGAGCGGATCCGGCAGATCGAGTCCAAGACGATGTCCAAACTCCGACACCCGTCCCGCTCGCAGGTCCTCCGGGACTACCTGGACTAGGACTGCCGGTCAACCTTTAGTGCCCGATTGGTCACCACCCGTACATCGCCGGGTGGTGATCAGACCGTTGTGGGTAAGAGATCGTTGACGTGGCACCCTTGTGTGACGGCACACTTGCCGGACCACGTGTGACTTGGGTCCCCTCAGGGCACAGTGGGAAGGGAGCAAGTCGCAAGGGTGTTGCACGATGGGTGAGCAGTAGTAGCCGAGGAACAAGTTCATCGGTGACAAACAGAGGAGGAAGGCGATGACCCCGACCCTCACGCCGTCGGCCGCAAGTGTGGCCGGCCCAGCTGCCGATGAACGGTGCGACCGCTGCAATGCAGCAGGGAAGCTCCGTTTGACCCTGGCGGGTGGAAGTGAGCTGGTGTTCTGCGGACACCACGCCAACCGCTACGCCGAAGACCTGGTGAAGATCGCGGTGCAGTACGTCGCGGAGCCGGAATTTGACTGGCGCGGTGCGGACCTGATGTCGAACTCCAACTAACTACCCCCCAATAGACCCGGAAAAGGGGCGCCACGGTGTGGGGCGCCCCTTCTCATGTCCTCAGACGGTCACTCGATCGGGTGACCCGTCGTCCGGATCGGACCACAGCCGCTCGACCGTCGTGCCGAGCGCCCGGGCGATCTTGATGGCCAGGTAGACCGAGGGCGCGTAGTCGCCGGTCTCCATCGCGATGATGGTCTGCCGGCTCACCGCAACCGCGGTCGCCAGGCCCTGCTGGGTGAGCCCGGCCTCCCGGCGTACCGCCCGGATGCGCGTTCCGGCCGCTCCGTCGGTCTCTGCCGCGCGTACCGGCCCGGTCGGTGGTGCCATCAGTCCTCGTCCCCGGCGGCGGCTGCCAGGGCCTCCTGGCGCC